>DASWJH010000112.1 GCA_036397255.1 Nitrospiria bacterium | reverse complement strand
AGGCCAGGGCCGTCACCTGGGCCTCTTCGTCGGTGTGGTACCGCTTGGGCTTTCCCGGACGCGGGGCGTCGTGCAGAGCAAATGTGAGCCCCCCCTCCACATACGCAGCACGCGTACGCCAGATCGCTGTGCGCCCCACCCCCAGCACTCCCATGATCTGGTTTTCAGGAATGTTCCGATCAAGAGCAACGAGAATATGGGCACGATTTAATTCGCGGGCCATGTGCTTCCCTTTCGAGCAAAACTCTTTCAGTATCTGGCGGTCTCTCTGGCTCAACTTCAATTTGGTTTGGCGCATGGTTGACGCATCTCCTTGTAGGATAATGTGTCATTATAATGTTTCTATATTAATGTGTCAACGTACTAGTGTTGTTTCCCAATATAAGACTGATTATTTCCAACGTCATTCCGGCCGTTACCACGCCAGAGGGAATGACGGCCCTAATTTTTTAAGGGATTTCTGAGAGGCAACACCAGGAAAAATGTTCATTGTATATTTTTTATTTTTTTCCTTCCACAATATTTAAACATTGCCGGATTCCCTTGAGCAGTTTTTCCTCTTCTTTCTCTTCCAATATTTTTTGATAACATAAAATAAAATATTCATCGGTGGCCTGTATTTTTTCTTCATACCCCACCCGCCTAAGGGCCATCGCCCGAGGGCCGATGGTCTGCCGAAGGCTGTCCCGGGCCACCCTCTGAAGCTCATCACTGGACAAATCCTCCGTTGCGCCTCCTGAAATCATTCCCCTTAGATCATCTAAATCCAGGCCAAAGAGACAAACCATTGAGCGATCGGGGTGAATTTCAACCAGGCAGTCTTCATCCTTTAAGGCTAAAGAGATGGCCCCCTGGGGTTCATCAATTGCTGAAAACCCGATGGATTCCTGCTTTAATGTATTTTTTAAGTCATTCATCCATTGATCATGATCATCCCTCATCTGGTTTGCTCCCCATAAATTTCAAAATCAGGAAAAACAGTCTTGAACACCATATCATTTACCGTCTTGGGGAATCAACAGGGCAAGGAAATGAAAAACGATTGGCAGAAATTGTTTTAAAAAAGAATTAAAAAAAAATGAAAAAGGGCTTAACCTTCTAATTAAAAAGGTTTTTATATAATATTTTCACGGACTTTCCGGTCTTCTCACCTTGACACATGGTTTTTCATATGTTAGGTTGAAAAAACTTTCGAGGATGCTGACTCAGCATACAATTTGACTGAGTTTCATTCAATCAAAATTCCTGGAAGACCCTGCTTTTATGATTCGAAAAAGGGCCGCTAAGGGAAAATATCCAAAAAAAAACAAGCTCCCATGGGGCTTGTATCCTGCCGTTGTAGATAACCATTAAGAGGTCGGATCGCCGATGCCGGCCACCTTTCCGGCGGCGAGCAAAAGTCTGAAAGTTAAAAAAACCGACTTTTGCAAAAAACGAAGAGGATGGATTTCTAGGTCTTTTGTATAAAAAAGACCGAAAGGGTGGATTTTTTTTATTAATAAATTGAATATGCAGATCCAAACAAAACAGAATGAAATAGTACTTCGCGCACCGAATGTGGCGGACGGACCCAAAGTTTGGAAATTGGTCAAGGATTCTCAAACCTTGGACCTTAATTCGGTATATTGCTACCTGGTCCTCTTCAAACATTTTCCAGACACCTGCGTAGTCGCTGAACAGGAAAAGAACCTGATCGGTTTTGTCACCGCTTACATTCCCCCCGCTTCTCCGAATGTCCTATTTATTTGGCAGATCGGTATTCAACCCATCATGAAGGAAAAGGGCCTTGGAAAATCTTTAATTACCCATTTACTGAAGCGCCCTGTGTGTCAGAATATCTCTTTTATCGAAACGACCATCACACCGAATAATGTGGCCTCAAAAGCACTTTTTCACGCGCTCCCAAGGACCCTAAAAACCGCTTGTATGGAAAGTTCCGGTTTTCCAGAAGACCTTTTTCCGGAAGGGAATCATCCTGCCGAGTATTTATACAGAATTGGTCCCTTTGACCCTAACACGATAGAACATGAGGTATTGATTTATGAAAACCATTGAACGAATCGAATCTGAGGTACGAAGCTATTGCCGCAGTTTTCCCGCCACCTTTGATAAAGCCGAAGGGTGCTTTATGTATGATACGGATAATCGTGAGTATATCGATTTTTTTAGCGGCGCCGGGGCATTGAATTATGGCCATAACCACCCTCGAATGAAGGAAAAATTGCTTCATTATATTGGGCGCAATGGCATTACCCACAGCCTGGATATGGCTTCCCGGGCAAAGGAAGACTTTTTAGAACGGTTTACCTCGGTCATCCTTGAACCACGGGGCCTCGATTACAAAGTTCAATTTCCCGGCCCAACGGGAACCAATTCCGTAGAGGCAGCCCTGAAGCTGGCCAGGAAAGTGACTGGAAGGGAAAAAGTGATTTCCTTCACCAACGCCTTTCATGGAATGACACTGGGATCTCTTTCGGTCACGGGAAATGCTTTTAAACGCAATGGGGCTGGCATTCCACTGATGCTTTCCGATACCATGCCCTTCTGCGGGTATTTTGGAGATGGATTGGATACCATCGAATATATGGAGCGTTTTTTAAGTGACAGCGGAAGTGGGGTGGACCATGCCGCTGCGGTCATCGTAGAGACCATTCAGGCCGAGGGGGGAGTCAACGTGGCAACCATTGATTGGATGCAAAACCTGGCGGATCTTTGCAAGCGTTACGATATGCTCCTCATAGTGGATGAAATCCAGGTGGGGTGTGGAAGGACAGGACCGTTTTTCAGCTTCGAGCCTTCAGGAATAGAGCCCGATATCATTTGTCTCTCAAAATCAATAAGCGGTTATGGTTTACCCATGGCACTGACCCTGATCAAACCCGAGTGGGATCAGTGGGAGCCGGGAGAACACAATGGCACCTTCCGGGGAAATAATTTGGCCTTTGTGACAGCAACAGAAGCCCTTTCTTTCTGGGAAAATGATGAGTTTTCCAAAGAAATCGAAGCCAAAGGAAATTATGTCCGAAAACACCTGGATGAAATTGTATCCCAACACCCACAAACCTTTCCAGAAACTCGGGGCCGGGGTTTAATTCAAGGCCTCACCTGCTCGCAGGAAGGTCTTGCAAAGTATATCGCCAAAACCTCATTTGAACGCGGAATGGTCATGGAAACCGCCGGGCCCGAGGACAACGTGGTTAAAGTGATGCCGCCTCTTATCATGGATGAAAAAATCATCCGCAGTGGTTTAACTATTCTTTACGATAGCGTAAAGACCGCTCAGGAGGAGTTTCCATACCAAACCAAAGAGGTTGGTGTTTAAAAAAACTGAAAGGTTTTAATCATGATCATCCGAACCCTTAATGAAATAGAAGGAACCAAGCGGGAAGTAACCGCTTCAACCTTTACGAGCAGAAGGTTTCTTCTTAAAAAAGATAACACCGGCTTTTCGTTCCACGATACCATCCTATATGCAGGAACCGAAACCGCCATTTGGTATAAACACCACCTTGAGGCGGTCTATTGTATAGAGGGAGAAGGAGAATTGGAGGTTCTTCCCAAAGGGCCCAAATACGTCATTTCTCCAGGAACCCTATATGTGTTGGATGAACATGAAAAGCATATCCTCAGAGCGAAAACTTCCCTTCGGATGATGTGTGTCTTTACCCCTCCTTTAACGGGAAGAGAAGTCCATGATGAAGAAGGAACTTATCCTTTGATAAAAGAGGAAAAGGTTTCCGCCCCATAACAAAAATAGGAAAAAAATATGAACTCAAACATCATAACCCCTCAAAAAGATCCTTATCCTTCCCGCATGGTTGAAACACCACAAGTTTTAAATCGGATAGACCCGGTGGTATACCCGACCCATGGGTTTGAAGGACCTTTAACATCAGAACAATGCACTTTTTTCGATCAGAATGGGTATTTGTTTATACCCCAGCTTTTTTCAGAAAAAGAGGTCGAAACTTTTTTCAATGAATTACAGCGGCTTTCCCAGATGCCAGATGTCAAAAATGCAAAAGAAACCATCCTGGAACCCAACAGTGAAGAGGTGAGGTCCATTTTTTATATTCATAAAACCAATACCCTCTTAAAAAATTTATCCCGGGATGATCGAATTTTGAAGGCGGTAAAGCAATTGCTAGGAAGCCAGGTTTACATTCATCAATCCAGAATCAATTATAAACCCGGTTTCACGGGAAAAGATTTTTATTGGCACTCCGATTTTGAAACCTGGCACGTGGAAGATGGTATGCCCAGGATGCGTGCCTTAAGTTGCAATATTACGTTAACCGAAAACAACCCCTTCAACGGTCCCCTGATGCTCATCCCGGGGTCCCATCAATATTACATCTCCTGCGTGGGAGAAACACCGGAGAACCATTATCAATCCTCTTTGAGAAAACAGGATTACGGCGTTCCCGACCCACAGAGCCTGAAAGCGGTGGTGGATGCGGGAGGCATCGTTGCCCCCACTGGACCGTCAGGTTCTGTTATTCTGTTTGACTGCAACATGATGCATGGCTCCAACTCCAACATCTCCCCTTGGCCCCGAAGTAATGTCTTCTTTGTCTATAACAGCATCGAGAATTGTCTTCATGACCCCTTTTATGGATTAACCCCCCGCCCCGAGTTCACTGCCAGCCGAGAATTTTCACCCCTTGAAAATTTCGGGAACCCATCTTCGGAAAATTCAGGATGAAAGCGGGTTTCCGAACGAAACCATTCCAAACCAATCATCTCACTTTTCTTTTTTGCATGGGAGTAATACTTGCATCGATTTTTTTGGGTGGTTGTGATTCTTCACCGGGTGAACGGAAAATCGAAGGAATGCCATCCACCCTAGAGCGATTACGGAAAGAAGGCATTGTCCATCTCGGATACGCAAACGAAGCACCTTACGCATTCTACGACAATCAGAAGGAACGCCTCACGGGAGAAGCCCCTGAAATTGCCCGGGTGGTTCTCGAGCATATGGGAATCGAAAAAATTGAAGGTGTCCTTACTGAGTTCGGCTCTCTTATTCCGGGCCTTAACGCAAGGCGCTTTAATATCATTGCCGCGGGAATGTATATTACTCCGAAACGGTGCCGAGAAATCACCTTTTCCAACCCCACTTACGGAATCGGCGAAGCGTTTATGGTGAAAACGGGAAATCCCCTCAAACTTCATAGTTATAAAGATGTTGCTTCTAATCCTCTTGCTCGTTTAGGTGTGGTTGCGGGAGCCATTGAACTGAAATATGCACTTTCAACCAACGTTCCCCACGAAAGGATTTTTGTTTTGCCCGATGCCCCAAGTGCGGTTGCAGGGATTCGAGCCGGACGCGTGGATGCCTATGCGGGAACGAGCCTCACCATACAGGATCTTCTCCAAAAGGCTGGCGATTCGAATCTCGAAAGGGCCATGCCGTTTAAAGATCCTGTGATGGATGGAAAATCAGTCACCGGTTTTGGTGCTTTCGGTTTTCATAAAGAGGATACGGAGCTTGTCAACGCGTTTAATGAACAGCTCCAGGCATTTATCGGCTCCGAAGAGCATCTGAAACTCGTAGAGGCTTTTGGATTCACCAAAGAAAATCTGCCGGGAGATCAAACCGCTGAAGATTTATGTAAACCCTAAGAAGCTTCGTCATTTGACCTCTGAATTCCTCTGAAAGACTTCAGTTCGTCATTCCCGCGGAGGCGGGAATCCAGGAATCCAAAATCTTTTTTAGTGATTTTTCAATGGCCGGAAGGTCATTGGAACTTTTTAAAACTTTTTTGGAATAACCAATGGTCCCACCCTTTGACCTACTCCCCTCTCTTTTAACCGGTTTAAGTGTCACCCTTCAACTGGCCATGGGGGGATCGATATTAGCGATTTTCGCTGCACTGGTTTCCGGCTTGGCGCGTGTATCAAAAAACAAAATCATCCGTTTTTTAGCTTCCGTCTATGTGGACCTGTTTCGGGGGACATCCGCATTGGTTCAACTGTTTTGGGTCTTTTTTGCACTCCCCATGCTGGGAATCAAACTGGAGGCGATGACCGCTGGAATATTGGTGCTCGGCCTCAACCATGGGGCCTACGGGGCAGAGGTGGTTCGGGGGGCTATTCAGGCTGTACCCCGTGAACAATACGAAGCATCAACCGCTTTGAACTTCACCCCTCTTCAAACCATGTTCCGGGTGATCCTTCCCCAGTCCCTTCTGGCCATGCTGCCGCCTTTTGGTAACCTCCTGATCGAACTTTTGAAAAACACCGCATTGGTCTCCATGATCACATTGAGCGACCTGACCTTTCAGGGGCAAATCCTGAGATCCGCCACACTGCGTTCCGGGGAAGTTTTTTCCTTAATCCTGATTTTATATTTTCTTTTGGCCTTAACCATCACATGGACCATCCGGGGAATAGAGCGAAAACTCGCCGTGGGAAGAGACTATGGGGGAATCCGATGAGCTTTGATTGGGCTTTCGCGTGGAACATCCTGACGGATTTTGGAAAGGCATTTTGGGTAACCCTTCAGGCTACGTTACTGGGGATGACCATTGCGCTTCTGCTGGGCCTCCTCTGGGCAGTCCTCCGCAGGTCACCCAATCGGCTCATCTCAACATCAACCAGCGGGTTGGTGGAATTTATCCGTTCCACCCCCTTGCTGGTCCAGATCTATTTTCTATTTTACGTGGCCCCTAAATTTGGAATCACCCTCTCACCGTTCCTCACGGGGGTGATCGCCCTGGGACTTCATTACAGTTCTTATACCGCAGAGGTGTATCGCGCAGGCATTAACGCCGTTCCCAAGGGCCAATGGGAAGCCGCTATATCTTTGAACTTAACCCCTTTCCGAATGTGGAAAGATATCATTCTCCCACAAGCCATTTCTCCGGTCATCCCAGCCTTGGGAAACTACCTCGTGGCCATGTTTAAGGACACCCCGCTTCTTGCGGCGATTACGGTGTTGGAACTATTGCAAACCGCCAAACTAATTGGCGCGGAGACCTTCCGCTACTTAGAGCCCCTGACTCTGGTCGGACTTTTATTTTTGGGGATCAGTCTGGTATCTTCACAATTGATTCAAAAACTGGAGCTTCGATTTGGAACAGCCGGACAAATCTAAAACCCAATCACAACCCGTCATCCGGATGCGAAATGTATGCAAATCTTTTGGTGGACTGAAAGTGCTCAGGAATCTTGATTTGGAGGTTGAAGCCTTCCAAAAGGTTGCATTGATCGGACCCAGCGGTTCCGGAAAATCTACGATTCTTCGGACTTTAATGGCCATTGAAAAAATTGACACCGGAACCATTGAAATCGAGGGAGAATCCCTCTGGACCATGACTCAAAATGGAAAAGAGGACCCTGTCACCCCCGCCCAATTAAGGAAAATTCGAGGCAAAATGGGAATGGTCTTCCAACAATTTAATCTTTTCCCTCATATGACCGTCCTTAAGAACATTACCGAAGCCCCCACTCATGTCCTTCACCTCTCCTCAGAGCAAGCGGAAGAGAGGGCTTTAAAACTTTTGGATTGGGTAGGACTAAGCGATAAAATAACGGCCTATCCCGACCAGCTTTCCGGTGGCCAAAAGCAACGGGTCGCCATCGCCCGTGCCCTGGCCATGCGACCCAAAATCATGCTTTTTGATGAGGTGACCTCCGCGTTGGACCCCGAATTGGTGGGGGAGGTCTTAAACGTGCTGAGACGACTGGCCCATGAAAGAGAGATGACCATGTTGATTGTCACCCATGAGATGAAATTTGCTCAAGACATTGCCGATCGCGTAATTTTCATGGATGAAGGAAGAATCATCGAAGAGGGAAAACCGGAAACGGTTTTTTCGAATCCCAAAAAAGAACGGACCCGTGAATTCTTAAAAAATATTTTAGAACATTAAAAGGAGAAAGAATTTTCGTCATTCTTGCGCAAGCAGGAATCCAGAAAACACTATTTTTTTTATGGTACATGGGGTTTGAACTTTTTGAATTTACCCCCTTGATCCGAACCGTGATAGAAGGTAGGATATTGAGGTTTAAATCAGACGACAATCTATTATTCCTGTCACAAAAATCCATATAATCCAACAGGCTCTAGCATTTTGGAGAAAAATTATTTGAAAGGAATTTTCCAATGAAAAATGTCATTCACACCCATTACACCCGTTTAGCCAAAAACTACGATGATTTTCTTTACTACTCCCCGGATTTCGTCCGCTCCCTGACTAAAAAAATGATCGAGAAACTCCAGCTTCAGGAGGACGATCAGATGGCCGATATCGGTTGCGGGACGGGCATGTATTCTTTGGATATTCTCAAACAGGTTTCACTTAAAAAACCGATTATCGGCGTGGATCCTTTTCAAGGAATGCTGGACGGGATTTCCAAAGAAGCCCCGATCACACGCATTTGTATGGATGCCCTTTCATTTTCAAGGCAACCCGGAAGCTATGATAAAATTTTAATCAAAGAGACCATTCACCACGTCACAGAAAAAAAAGAGTTTTTCTTAAATCTATACCAGCGGTTGAACCCAAACGGAATCTTATTATTGGTCCACGTCCCCCCGAAAGTGCAATACCCCCTCTTTCAAACAGCCTTGGCCCGATGCGAGAATTGGCATGCGGACCCCGATGATCTCGAAAGAGGCATGAAAGAAGGCGGGTTTCAAGTGGAACGGGATATTCTGGATTTTCCCCATTCCATCCCCAAGGAGAAATATTTCAAAATGGTCGAGGGGTGCTATATGTCCGTGCTCACAAGCTTCGAGGAAGAGGAAATTCAGGAAGGATTGAAAGAGATGGAAGAAACCTATAAGGATCAGTCGACCCTCAAATTTATCGATCATTTTGATTACATCACAGGGGAAAAAGTCTAAAGAAAAAAATGGAACCGATTCAATTAAATAATTCCGAGCAGATTCAGCAATTTTTGAGCAAAATCGTTTTAAAGGGATCGGGCTTTTGCACCGATTGCCTGTTAGCCGATGTGATCGAGGTCGGTATCACCTACCCGGATTTTTTCAAGGCTCACGGAGAAGACCCCGATGCCCAGTACGATGGACATTCTCCGGCCTGGAGCACCTATCACATTCGGCAGGGGAAAAAAGTTTTTATGGTTTATGGCGGGGATGGAAAACCCCGGCGGACCCAATTTACGGAAACGCCGTAGGGAAAAGCGTTTCTTTTTAAGGCCGAAAACCTTTTTCTGGATTCCCGCTTCTGCGGGAATAACGGCTTAAATATCTTCTACCCCACCTGGCCTCCCCTTATAAAGGGGAGGAAAAAGCAAAAAAATCCAAGTTCTTACCTTTAGAAAGCGGGCGCCACAAAATCATTTGGGAATGACGAAGACCTTCTGGATTTCCGCTCCCCGCTTAAACCATACGGGGACAAGTTTCGCGGGAATGACGGCCTTAATTTTTTCTCGTATTTCTAAGACACGACACTAGGCGGTGGCGACGCGGTCCCGGGAAACGCTCACACGGTTTCTTCCTCTTTCTTTAGAAAGATAAAGGGCCCGATCGGCCTTTTCAATCAGATCGGTGGGATTATCGGCATTGGAAGGAAAAGTGGCCAGACCTAAACTGATGGTCAGTTGTCCCCCTGGCAAAATCTTTTCACCCTCAAAAACATGATTTTCCATGGTCCGGCGAAGACGCTCGGCAAGGAACCGGGCCTTGAGTTTTTGGGTTTCCGGCATAATGATCGCAAACTCCTCTCCTCCATACCGCGCAGGAATATCCACCTCCCGGCTGATCATCCGAAGGAAAGAGCCTACCTTTTTCAGAACCTCATTTCCCTTTAAATGCCCGAAATGGTCGTTATAGGTTTTAAAATGATCAATATCGATCATGAGAAGAGTTAATTTCCGGTTATACCGCTTGGCACGGTTAATTTCCAAGTGAAGCTGCTGCAAAAAATGCCGGTGATTGTAAAGCTCGGTCAATTCATCTGTGATCGCCAGATGCCGGGCATTTTCAAGGTTTCGGGTTTTTTCAATGGTCATGGCGGCAATGGTAGACAACAGCCCCAAAAGGAAGACCTCCCGGGTGGAAAAATCCCGGACCTTAAAATCGTTCACATAGAGGATGCCGATAATTTTTCCCTCGGCGGCCAGGGTCACCGCAATTAATGATCGAATTTTTTCATTGACCATCATTGGGTTATCAAAATTTGGAAACTTTTGAATATCTGAGATGGCCAGAGGGGTTTTTTGGTTCAGAATGGTGCTGGTAAGCCCTCCTTTTCGGACCTCCCATTTTTGTTTCCTTGAAAAAGCTTTGCTAAATCCCCTTGCCGCGGCGAAATACATCTCCCCGCTTTTCTCATCAAAAAGGGCTAGATTTCCCGCAGGACATCCGATAAGCCGCAATGCATAATCCACTATGGTCGTATATAATTTCCCGATATTTTCACTGGCGGTCAGTTTGACTCCCAAACTGTAGAGAGATTGATATTCGGCCAGCAACCGCTCCGCCTCTTCTTTTTCCCGGATCCGATCATCAATGATCTTCCACATCAACTGCGCACTGAGCCCCCCGATGACCTCCACCCCCGAATTGGCATAGCGTTTTAAAGCCAACCGCATGGAATTATCCCCAGTTACATCAATGACCAGATGCGGTTTTTGATGGTTAAAAAGCTGTTCAAAACGGGTGGTGGTATAGATCCCGAACTCCTTTGCAATTTGAATCCCTGGGGCTTTTCGGTTTTGATCGGCTACGCCTGTTATTGTCACATGGGGGTTCCCGTGCAGTACATTGAGAAGGGCCGTCCCTCCCTTTCCTCCCCCAACAATGGCCACCTGAATCATTTCACCTCCTTTTGCTCAGAAGGTACCGTTGTCTGAACCATTTTTTTAAGTTCATCTAATTTATTTAAGGCTTGAAGGGGTGTCATTTTTAAAACGTCTATTTGTTGAAACGCCTCCATCAAACGGGAAAACGATTCTCTTTCAAAGGTGGTATCCATGTCTTCGTTAAAAAGGTCTTTTTGGGGAACAAGTGTTTCCTCGTTTTTTTGTTGGTGATGGAGTCTACCCTGAAATTGAATTTCTCCTTTTTCCAGGTTTTCCAAAATTTCTTTGGCCCGCTGTATGACCCCTTGAGGAAGACCTGCCAAGCGGGCCACCTGAATGCCGTAACTTTTATCCGATCCCCCGGCTTTGATTTTCCGAAGAAAAATGATCTCCTCGTTCCATTCTCGAACCAAGCTGTTGTAATTTTGGACACCCGAATGGGTGACTGCCAGGTCCATCAATTCATGGTAGTGTGTTGCAAATAACGTCCGGGCGCCCAAATTCGGGGCCTTTAAAATATGCTCTGCCACCGCCCAAGCAATACTCAACCCATCAAATGTGCTGGTTCCCCGGCCCACCTCATCCAGAAGAATCAAGCTTCGCGGGGTGGCATTGTGCAAAATATTGGCTGTTTCGTTCATTTCTAACATAAAAGTACTTTGCCCTGCCACCAAATTATCCGAGGCACCCACCCGTGTGAAAATCCGGTCAACCATTCCGATGGTTGCGGATTTAGCGGGAACAAAGCTCCCCATCTGGGCCATGATTGCTATCAGCGCAACCTGCCTCATATAGGTGGATTTCCCCGCCATGTTGGGCCCCGTAATAATCAACAAGCGATGCCCTTCTCCATCCAAATAGGTATCATTGGGAACAAAACCCCGGTCCGAAATAAATTGCTCAAGTACCGGGTGCCGCCCATCGGCTATATCGATGACCCTTTCCAGGGTCACCACCGGTTTAACATAGTGATTTCGATTGGCCGCTTCCCCCAAAGAAGACAATACATCAATTTGGGCCACCACCTGGGCCATGGCCTGAACCCGTGAGGTTTCTTGTACCACCTTCCGACGAATATCCTGAAAGAGGTCCAATTCCAAAGCCTGAATCTTCTCCTCTGCACCCAAAACCTTTCCCTCAAGTTCCTTCAGCTTCGGAGTAAAAAATCGTTCCGCATTGACCAGGGTCTGTTTTCGAATAAAATCGGGGGGCACTTTAGAAAGATGGGATTTGGTCACTTCGATATAATACCCAAAAACCTGATTGTAACGGACCTTTAACGATTCAATTCCGCTCCTTTTTCGCTCCTCCCGCTCCATTTGAGCAATCCAATTTTTCCCTTCTCGGGCAACCGTTCGCAATTCATCCAAACCTTCATGAAAACCATCCCGAATCAATCCCCCATCTTTGACGGATACAGGGGGGGACTCTTGAATCGCTTTGTCAATGCAGAGGGCAACAGCCTCCAAACTGTCCCAATGTTTTAAAAAGGACCGAAGCAGGGGGGCTTTGGCGTCTTGAAGGGTTTGATACAGGTCAGGAAGTTTCTTTAAAGACGTTTTCAATGCCACCAGGTCACGTGCATTTCCCAATTCCAAACTGATCCGGCTGATCAACCGTTCCATATCGGAAATCTCAGCGAGAGCCTTTCGCACCTCATGACGAAGAGGCATTTCGTTTACAAATTCTTCCACCGCCCCCTGGCGCTTTTCAACCTCTTCAATATCCACCAAAGGATGAAGAACCCAGTCCCTCAAAGCCCTGGCTCCCATGGCGGTAAGGCTAAAATCCAAAACACTCAGAAGAGCATTTTCTTTTTTTCCCTCCATTAAACTCCGAACCAATTCCAAATTGCGCTGGGTGAGAGAATCCAAGATCATATGAGAATCGGGGCGGTACACACTAAGGCCGTGTATATGATTCAAGGAGGGAAGACAAATCTCTTGAAGATACTGCAACAGGGACCCGGCGGCTGAAATTCCAAATGAAAACCCCTGGCATCCAAAACCATCCAAGGAATGAACCTTAAAATGCTCCAAGAGGCGCCGATGGGATTGATCCGACCCGAAATAAATTTCTTTTCTTAGATTGACACGAACACCGGATGAAAAATTCTGGATCAGGGATTTAAGATCAGGGGGTGCCGTTTCCGATATTAACACTTCGGAAGGGGCCAATCGTCCCAATTCATTTTCCAAACCGAACCGGGCTTTGGGTCCCTCAAATTGGGTTAACCGAAAATATCCCGTTGAAAGATCCAGAAAAGATAGGCCATAAGCTTGGGGACCAACCGCAATCGCAGCAAGGAAATTATTTTCTCCTTGATTAAGGAGATCATCTTCCAAGAGGGTTCCCGGGGTCACCACCCGAACCACTTCCCGCCGGACAATCCCCCTGCCGGTTTGAGTATCCTCCATTTGTTCACAGATGGCCACGTTTTGCCCGGCGCGAATGAGTTTGGCCACATAACCGTTGGCGGAATGGTACGGAACCCCGCACATGGGGATTTGGTTCTCCTTATTTTTATCTCGAGAGGTTAGGGTAATTCCCAATATTTTTGAGGCAAGGACGGCATCATCAGAAAACATTTCATAGAAATCTCCCAAACGAAAAAAGAGAATCGCCTGTTGATAACGGTCTTTAATTTCCTGGTATTGACGCATCAAAGGTGTAGTGTCGGCCATACAATTTCCTTTAGGAGGGCAGTCCTAGAGGGCCTCCCCATCTCTAAAATTCTTGGGTCTCTTCATCAAAAAAGGATTCTCCCTTCTTCTCAGATTTAGAGATGGAATGACGCTGGTTGAGCTCCGTTTCCAACCGTTGAAGTGTCCGTTCATGGCGTCGGATCCGGATGCGATTTTTGACCCATTCGGGCAACAGTAAAATAACGGTCATCATCATCCCAAAGAAAAATACCCCAAGAATGACCAAATAAACAGGAAAAGGGGAACTTTCGTAACCAAAGAAATAGTGGAAGGTGATCGTTTTCTCCAGATTTTTGATCGCAAACGTAAATATGACAATAACGAAAATTAAAACGAAAACAAAACGAACCATCATTTCCTTTTCTTCCCATTTTTTTTAAAAAAAGGAAGTAATGTTTTAAAGGTGGCCGTAAGATGCTGAGGAATGACCCTTGATTCAGCCAAAACTGGCATAAAGTTGGTATCCCCGTTCCACCTCGGAACAATATGAACATGGACATGAGATTTGATCCCCGCTCCCGCCACCTTCCCCACGTTAACTCCGATATTAAACCCCTCCGGGGAAATGGCCTTTCGAAGCGCCTGAGTGGATCGGTTGGTGGTCTGCACTAAATCCAACAGTTCTGGGTCTTTTAATTTTTCAAGCCGGTCAACATGCCGGTAGGGGGAAACCAGCAGGTGGGAATTGTTGTAGGGATAGACATTCATCATGACATAGGAGTAAGTGGATCGGAAAAGAATAAAAGTTTTCGGGTCCTGGTTTGCCTTTGGTTTAGTGCAAAAAATGCACCCCTTGGGTTTGCTCTGCTGAATATAGGCCATTCGCCATGGCGCCCAAAGCTTTTTCACGATCCCCTTTTTAACCTGCGTTTCCGGGCTGAACAGACAACCCCAATTCTTTCATGATCTGCTGCATATCATCCCATACCTTTCGTTTTTCATTTGGATTGCGAAGAAGATAAGCGGGATGAAAAGTCGCCATCACTTTTATTCCTTCATAGAGGTGAAATTTTCCTCTGAGCTGTGAAATTTTTAAATTAGTTTTTAATAGGGTTTGGGCCGCAAAAGTTCCCAACGCACATACCACTTGTGGCTGAATAGCCACAACCTGTTTGTGGAGGAAAGGTTCACAGCTGGAGATTTCATCCGGTTCGGGATTACGGTTATTGGGAGGCCGGCATTTGACAATGTTGGCGATATACACGTCACTCCGCTTGAGTCCCATGGCCCCGATGATGCGTGTGAGGAGCTGTCCTGCTTTTCCCACAAAGGGCTCCCCTTGGACATCTTCTTCATACCCAGGCCCTTCTCCCACAAACATCAGTTGTGCATCCGGATTTCCAACGCCAAACACGATCTGGGTTCGGGTTGAATGAAGTTTGCACCGGGTACAATCCCCCAACTCTTCACGAATGGCCTTTAAAGGGTCTTCGGGGTTGAGGGGATGTTCATCATTTTCAAATATGACTTCTTCAATCCCAAGGTCTCTTTGATAATGCAGAAACTCCTGAGCATCCATGACCAATTGTCGAAAGGTTTCTTGGAGGGAAGGTGGGTCAGGCATCGGACTCCTTCTTCAGTGTTTCTTGATCCTTCCCCACCCAACGGCCCGTTAAACGCAAATAGGTCTCCCCCATTGGTTCAACCCGAAGTGTTCGTTCTTCACTGGAGGGAATTAGAAACCGTATCAGCATTTTCTCCGAAGGGAGGAAGGGAAGGGCACGCTCACCCCATTCAATGACCGTCACCCAGTCCTCCACGAAATAGTCCACCAATCCCAAGGCCTCGATGGCTTCTATCTTCTCAAGACGGAAAAGATCCACATGGGCCAGGTTTTGGCGCCCCGTATGTTCATGAATGAGAGTAAAGGTGGGACTGGTGATTTCTTCCTGAGAAATATCCAACCCCATGGCCAAACCTTTTACAAAACAGGTTTTTCCAGCCCCAAGATCTCCAATCAGACCAATGACCTCCCCTCCCTCCAAAAGTTCGCCCAACAGGTAGCCCAACCGTTGAGTTTCTTTTTGACTGGTGGTGGTGAAACTGGCAATCGGGGTTTCATCAGGCATGGGCTTCTTGGGTTCCTTCCTTGGAACTTTAAAAACGTGAATCAGAAATAAAAACCGCGGGCCTCCGGCATTTAAAAAATCATGCCCCAGAACTATTCCAAATCTCTGAGGGCCGCCGGCAACTGTTCAATTAAATCTCGCGTAATCAACCCCCGGGTCCCTTTTTCCTTCAATGCAAAATCCCCCGCTAAACCATGGATAAATGTCCCCGCAATGGCCGAATCCAATGGAGAAAGACCCTGGGCTAAAAACCCTGCAATCACCCCTGTGAGGGCATCACCTATCCCCGCAGTAGCCATCCCGGGATTTCCAGTTGGATTTAAATAGGTCTCCCCATGAGGATCTGCAACCAGTGTTTTGGCCCCTTTTAGAACCACCCATTGCCCGCACGTTTGGGCCAGTTTCCGAACTGACCCAAGGCGATCCTTTTCAACCTCACTTGAAGTGATTCCCAATAACCGCCCCATTTCTCCGGGATGAGGGGTGAGAATGATGGGAACCTGACATCGCTTCAGAATTCCAAGATGACCGGACAGGGCATTGAGTGCATCTGCATCCAGAACAGTGGGAACGGTTAATTGAGGTAAAATTCGTTGGATCAGTTCTTGTGTCTCGGGGTGCGTCGAAATTCCCGGACCCAGGGCCAGCGCGCGCTTTCCCTTCAGAAGGGATAGGATGGGTTCCTCCGCTTTGGTGGAAAAAGTTTGTTTTTGTGTTTCCGGCAAGGGATGGCTCATCACTTCCAATAGTTGAGCCGCCACAATAGAATGGATACTGGCGGGAGTGGCTAAGGTCACTAGCCCTGCCCCGGATCGCATTGCCGCCAAACTCGTTAAAATCGAAGCCCCGGTCGTGTTCCGCGCACCCGCTACTACGGCCACATGCCCAAAGAGACCTTTGTGACTCTTCATCGGCCGCTTGGGCAAAAGAGATTCAACCTGATCCCGAGTAATCACATGAAAAGAGCTGTTAACCTGTTCAAGTACCGACGGAGGAATCCCAATATCAACGATCGTCAAATCCCCGACATATTCCGCCCCCGGGAAAAAATAGCATCCCTGCTTCGGAAGTCCCATGGTTGCCGTAACCCATGCTTTCATGGCGACCCCCAAAACGTGACCTGAATCGGAATGAATTCCCGAAGGAATATCAATCGCCACTACCGGTAGATTTAAACTGTTAATGAAACGAACCAACTGAGCCACGAGCCCTTCCAGAGGAGAAGAAAGGCCTGTTCCGAAAAGCGCATCAATAATCAAATGACTCTCGGCAAGATCTTTTTTGACGGTCCTAAGATTTCCCGGGGTTACGGTAAAAATTTGTCCTCCCCATTTTTCAAAAAGAGAGAGATTGACTTTCGCATCCCCTTTAATTTGTTTGGGGTCAACGGCTAAGAAAACCTTTGGAATTGCCCCCATTTTCAGGAGATGTCGTGCCACCACATAACCGTCCCCCCCGTTGTTTCCCTTCCCAGCGACAATTGAAACAACTTTTTGAGAACAGGCCCCAAACCGTTTTTCGATTTCATGTAGGACCCCCAAACCGGCATGTTCCATAAGAAGAAGGCTCGGAACCCCGGCTTCTTCAATGGCTCGTTGATCCACCTCTCTCATCATTTTTCCTGTTACAATTTTCATTAAAATCCTAACGGAAACGTTTTAGGCCCGCCCTGTCAGAATGACCTGGCCAATGGAATATTCCGCTTCATGGGTTATGGAAACGTGAATTTGGGCTACATTCTTTTCCCTTAACAACTCCTGGACCCGGCCGGTTACTTTTACCTCCGGCCTCCCCTGGCCATTATTCAAAATTTCAATGTCAGCCCACCGGGTTCCTTTGCTGAACCCTGTTCCCATCGCTTTGAGCAAAGCCTCTTTCACCGCAAACCGACCGGAAAGATGCGGGTAAGGAAGAACAAATCCAAACGCATAATCCCGTTCCAGCGGGGTAAAAATTCTTTTTAGAAAACGATCTTTCCAGCGCTCAACCGCAGTTTTAATCCGTTCATTTTTTACCAAATCAATTCCGATTCCTACAATCATTAATTTTCCGTTTTTACAAAACGCCCCTCTGAAATGAGGGCTTTCATCTCCCGAACCGCTTGTTCCATCCCCACCAAAACGGCCCGTGAAACAATACTGTGCCCGATATTAAACTCCGAAATTTCGGGAATGGAAACCAACCGCTTAATGTTCCTGTAATTAAGGCCGTGGCCCGCATTGATGCCTAGCCCTAACTTAGAGGCTAGCCGGGTGGTATGGATAATCTGCCCCACCTCACGATCTTGTTCCTGGGGACGGGTCGCATTGGCAAAAGGTCCCGTATGAATTTCAATATAATCCCCATGAAGTTTATGAGCTGCTTTAACCTGGTCCAGGTTCGGATCGATAAAAAGGCTGACGATGATCCCCCCATCATGAAGAAGGGAAACCACTTCTTTGAGTTTTTCCCGGTGAGCTGCCACATCCAACCCACCCTCCGTCGTAAGCTCCGCACGTCGCTCGGGAACAAGGGTTACCATATCAGGCTTAATTTCAAGCGCTTTCTTGACCATCTCATCGGTGGGGGCAATTTCAAGATCTAGCTTGGTTTGAACAATTTCCCGTAAATAAAAAAGGTCACGATCCTGAACGTGCCGCCGATCTTCTCGAAGGTGCACCACAATTCCATCAGCCCCGCCCAGCTCTGCCAAAAGTGAGGCCAGAAGGGGCTCGGGTTCTTTCCCACCCCTGGCTTGGCGGAGGGTTGCAACATGGTCCACGTTGACCCCTAAAAGTGCCAAAATCGATCTCCTTTTCTGGTTGAAATGTTAGAAATTAAAAAGAGAGAATTGTCCCGCTACGCCTTAAAGAGCGCCCTGTACCGTTCCGAGCGGGCTCCGGCTCCGTACCCTTTATAAGAATTAAAGGCAATACAGTTAGAACGGGACTAGATTATGTCAAAAACACGAGAAATCGGTCAAGGAAATTTTGGCGAAATAAAAAAAAGGTTTTGGAAGGGGTTTATCGGGAAGAAAATTTCTTCTGAATTTTCTGGTCGGAAATCAATCTTAAATGGCGGGAGTTCTTTTGACGGTTCCTTACTTCTCCGATAATATTTCCAAGAAAAATAGCCCCAATGTCAAAAGGACGGCGCCCATAGTTCAATCGGGCTTTTCGGATGAGGTCCAGGAAATTATTGCCCCGTTCCATAATTCGACGCTCAATTACGCGGCCAATTTCCCTAATTTCTCCTGTTTGATAATTTTTGTGCAATACAGTCCATTCTTTCATATCATTTCTCCGGATAAAAGAAGCATAACATCTCTATTATACCAATTCCAAAACCGGGCTGCCAGTGACCAGTAAGACTTTGTTTTAATTGTCATATTTTGTCATAATGGTTTGACAATTGTCTGTTATTTCTTTATTATGAATCGGTTATGCAAAACCCGGCCTTTTTTTTATTGGGAACAGGGAACCCCAAAGGCAGCGCATCATGTTGTAAAAGCAAAACAAGTCGAGTTTTTAGCTGATGGAACCTTTTGAAAAAATAAATCGCCTTCCTCCCTACGTGTTTAGCATTGTAAACAGTATGAAAATCGAGTCGCGTCAGCGGGGAGAGGATATAATCGATTTTGGAATGGGAAATCCCGACCTTCCCACTCCTCCTCATGTGGTGGATAAATTAATCGAAGCGGTTCAAAATCCCAAGAACCATCGCTACTCCGCTTCCAGGGGCATTCAAAAATTAAGAATGGCGATAGTGAATTGGTATCAACGGAACTACGGGGTCTCCTTAGATCCTGAGACTGAGGTAATCGTCACCATTGGTTCAAAAGAAGGCATTTCCCATTTGGTTCTCGCAGCGATTGGTCCCGGGGATGTGGTGTTAACCCCCAGCCCAACCTATCCGATTCATACCTATAGCGTGATCATTTCCGGAGGACAGGTCCGGAGCATTCCTCTCAGTGCGGACCGGGATTTTTTCGAAGATATGACCCAGGCTTACAATGAGGCTTGGCCCAGGCCCAAAATGCTCATCATCAATTTTCCCCATAACCCTACTACCCAGGTTGTAGATGAAGGGTTTTTCAAAAAAATTGTGGATTTTGCTCAACAGAATAACATGATGGTGATCCATGATCTTGCCTACGCAGATTTGGTTTTTGATGGTTATAAAGCTCCCAGTTTCCTGCAGGTTCCAGGAGCGAAAGATATTGGCGTTGAATTTTTTACTCTGTCCAAAAGTTATAGCATGCCGGGATGGCGCGTGGGTTTTTGCGTTGGAAACAAGGAAATGATCGGGGCCCTTTCCAAAATTAAAAGCTATTTGGATTACGGAATTTTTCAGCCCATTCAAATTGCAAGCATTATCGCTTTAAACGGCCCCCAACACTGTGTTCAGGAGGTGGTGGAAATCTATCGAAACCGCAGAGACGTATTGGTCCAAGGACTAAACCGGATCGGATGGAAAGTGGAAAAACCCCGGGCCACCATGTTTGTCTGGGCAAAAATTCCGGAACCCTTTCGGGAAATGGGTTCTTTGGAATTTTCCAAACGCCTTTTAACTGAAGCCAGAGTGGCCGTCTCTCCGGGGATCGGTTTTGGAGCCAGTGGAGACGATTCGGTACGGTTTGCTTTGGTTGAAAATGAACACCGCACCCGCCAGGCAATCCAAGGGATCAAAAACATTCTCAAAAAGGGACCCTCATGAGTATCCGGAACCTTCACAAACCCAAACCGATTATGGTCGGAATCATCGGCTTAGGCACTGTGGGAACGGGAGTGGTCCGAATCCTTCAAGACAATCATGACGTGATCGAAAAACGCCTAGGGACTTCCTTAGAGATCAAAAAAATTTCAGATTTGGATGTGGAACGTGATCGAGGCCTAACCCTCGCCCCTGGAATACTGATTCCTGATGCCCAAACCATTTTAAATGATCCCGAAATCGAAATCGTCGTGGAATTAATTGGAGGTCATCACCCAGCCCGTGAATTCATTTTAGAGGCGCTCAAAAAAGGAAAACATGTGGTCACTGCTAATAAAGCCCTATTGGCTGAATGCGGGGAAGACCTTTTTCAAGCCGCCGAGGAAGCAGGTGTAGATCTTTTTTTTGAAGCCAGCGTGGGGGGAGGTATTCCCATAATCAGGATTTTGAAAGAGGGGTTAAGCGCCAACCGGATCGAGTCCATCTTTGGCATTATTAATGGGACCGCCAATTTCATTCTGACCAAAATGTCAGAGGAGGAAAAAAGTTTTGAGCAGTGCTTAGCAGAGGCACAGCAGCTCGGTTTTGCCGAGGCGGACCCTACCCTGGATATAGAAGGAATCGATTCGGCCCACAAATTGGCCATATTGGTAATGCTGGCATTTGGAACCCCCGTCTCACTTTCTGAGATTTATACCGAGGGCATTTCAAAGGTTTCCGCCATCGATATCGAATTTGCCAAGGAGTTTGGGTATGTCATTAAACTGCTTGCTATTGCAAAAGGAGGAATCAATACGGTAGAAGCCAGAGTCCATCCCACCATGGTTCCCAAAAACTACCTGATTGCAACGGTGGGAGGGGCTTATAATGCCGTATATGTCCAGGGAGACGCCGTGGGGAAAACCCTATTTTACGGGCGGGGAGCAGGGGATCTCCCGACAGGAAGTGCAGTGGTCAGTGACATGATGGAAATCGGAAGAAATATCCTGAAAGGGGCCGCCGGTAGACTTCCGGCTACCTCCTATCCTCTTAAACAAAGACGGGTGTTGAAAATTAAACCCATTGAGCAGATCGAAAGTCTTTATTATCTTCGGTTTATGGCTCAGGATCAGCCCAGGGTTTTGTCCAAAATTTCCGGTATCCTGGGGGACCACTCTATCAGTATATCTTCCGTTCTCCAAAAAGGGAGAAAAAAGAATGGGGCCGTCCCGGTCGTGATGATGACCCACCGGGCCCAGGAAAAAAATGTGCAGTTGGCTTTGAAAGAAATTCAAAACATGTCCCAAGTTCTTAATGAAACCGTTCTCATTCGAGTGGAAGGGGAAGAGGAATAAAGAATGGACCAACAACCTCGAAAAAAAAACTGGCAGGGGGTCATCCGGGAATATGCCCCCTATCTCCCGATCAGTGAACAAACACCCATTGTGACACTGTTGGAGGGAAACACCCCCTTATTTCGAGCCAAAAGACTGGCCCAGGTCATTGCGCCCACCGTTGAATTGTATCTTAAATTCGAAGGAATGAACCCCTCAGGATCTTTTAAAGACCGAGGGATGACTCTAGCCATCTCAAAAGCGGTGGAAGCGGGCTCCAAAACCGTCATCTGTGCTTCCACTGGAAACACATCGGCATCCGCTGCAGCGTATAGTGCCCATGCAGGTCTTGAAACCTTTGTTTTAATTCCCGAGGGAAAAATCGCCATGGGAAAACTGGCCCAAGCCATCATCCATGGTGCCACGGTGATTCAAGTGGAAGGTAATTTTGACCAAGCACTCAGTATTGTGAAGCAATTGTCCACTGATTTTTCCATTACTTTGGTCAATTCCATTAACCCCCATCGCCTCGAGGGCCAGAAAACCGCCGCCTTTGAGGTTTGTGATGCTTTGGGGGAAGCGCCTGAATTTCATTTTTTGCCCGTTGGAAATGCAGGAAACATTACCGCTTACTGGAAAGGTTATCAAGATTACCGCAGGCATAATAAAATTACCCGGTTTCCAAAAATGATGGGTTTTCAAGCAGAAGGAGCCGCTCCCATTGTGTTAGGAAGAGTGGTCGAAAATCCCAAAACGGTTGCAACCGCCATTCGAATCGGCAATCCCGCCAGTTGGAAAAGCGCCTTGAAGGCAAGAGATGAATCAGGGGGAATAATTGATCGGATTTCCGATGAGGAGATACTGGAGGCTTACCAAAAGGTGGCCAGTTTGGAGGGAATATTCTGCGAACCGGCATCCGCCGCATCCGTTGCCGGTTTGGCCAAATGGTATCAAAAGGGTCAACTCCAAGAAGGAGGGATTGTGGTCTGCACACTGACAGGCCATGGATTGAAAGATGCGGGAATAGCCCTGGAGGTTTCTCAAAAACCCATTTCCGTAAAAGCGGACTTCCAGGAAGTGGCCAAGGTAATGGGTCTTTAAAGTTATGAGCTTGATCGTTCAAAAATATGGAGGAACCTCCGTGGGAAGCGTTGAGCGGATACAAAGAATCGCTAAACGGGTTGCGGCAACTCGAGATCAAGGCCACCGAATAGTGGTTGTGGTCTCCGCCATGGGAGGGGAGACCGACCGTCTCATTCAACTGGCACATCAGGTGTGTGAAGCCCCCAACGAACGGGAAATGGACATGCTCCTTTCCACCGGTGAGCGGGTGACCATTGCCCTGTTGAGTATGGCCCTTCAGCAACTGAAAGTACCTGCCTGCTCCTTTACCGGCCGCCAGGTGGGAATTTTTACCGACAGCGTTCATACAAAGGCAAGAATTGAAAAAATCTCTGCGGATCGGCTGAATGAAGCCCTTGAGGAAGGTGTGATTCCTGTCGTCGCCGGGTTTCAGGGCATTAATCAAAAATCAGACGTCACCACCCTTGGACGAGGAGGATCCGACACCACCGCGGTGGCGTTGGCGGCAGCCCTGAAGGCGGACTTCTGCGATATTTTTACAGATGTGGATGGGGTTTTTACCACCGATCCCAATATCGTTCCTTCCGCGCGAAAGCTCCACAAGATTTCCTATGAGGAGATGTTAGAGATGGCCTCCTTAGGGGCAAAAGTACTCAATACCCGTTCGGTGGGGTTTGCCATGATCTACCAGGTCCCTGTGAGGGTTCGTTCCAGTTTTAACGATAACCCCGGAACCTTGGTCACAAAGGAGGACCTTGAAATGGAACAAGTGGTCGTCTCAGGTATCACCTATGATAAAAACCAAGCGAAAATCACAATTCCCGCCGTGCCGGATAAACCCGGAATTGCTTCACGGATTTTCTCTGCGATAGCCGACTACAACATCATTGTGGATACCATTATTCAAAACATCAGCCACGACGGTCTCACCGATATCTCTTTCACCGTTCCACGGGATGATGCAAAAAAAGCAGGGGAACTCGTTTCAAAAATCACAAAGGAAATCGGGGCAAAGGAAGTCCAGATCAAAGAAGACGTGGCCAACGTTTCCATTATCGGTGTGGGGATGCGGTCCCACTCAGGGGTCGCGGCAAAAATGTTTTCTTCTCTGGCCCAGGAAGGGATCAATATTCTCATGATCAGCACCTCCGAGATAAAAATCTCCTGTGTGATTGATGCGCGGTACGCGGAATTGGCGGTGAGGACCTTACACGATGCCTTTGAACTTGGGAAAAAATAAACAGAAGGTTAAAGGAACCCCAATGCCTTTGATTGATATTTACGACACTACTTTAAGAGATGGTGCTCAGGCAGAGGATGTCTCCTTTTCGGTGGAAGACAAATTAAGAGTCACCCAGAAATTGGATGAACTGGGGGTTCCCTACATTGAAGGAGGATGGCCGGGGGCCAACCCAAAAGATGTCAAATATTTTCAGGAGGTCCGGAAACTTAACCTGAAAAATGCAAAAGTCGTGGCCTTTGGCTCCACCCGCAAAGGAGACTCCAAAGTCGGTAAGGATTCAAATATTAAAGAACTGGTGGCGGCCGGGACCGAGATTGTCACCATATTTGGAAAAAGCTGGGATCTCCACGCCAGGGAAATTTTAAGGGTATCATTGAAAAAAAACCTGGAACTGATTGAAGATTCCGTTGCCTATCTGATTTCTAAAGGTAAAAGGGTATTCTACGACGCGGAACACTTTTTTGACGGATTTAGGGCAAACCCGGAATATGCCATCAAAACCCTTGAAAAAGCCCAAGAGGCTGGAGCGGAATGTATCATCTTATGCGACACCAAGGGGGGAACCATGCCTTGGGAGTTGAGGACCGCCTTCGGTCAAGTCAGAAGGGAAATCAGTATCCCCCTTGGGATTCATGCACACAATGATTCAGAAATGGCAGTGGCCAACTCGCTGATCGCGGTGGAGTTAGGCGCGACACAGGTTCAAGGCACCATCAATGGTTTTGGAGAACGGTGTGGGAACGCCAACCTTTGCTCGGTCATTCCCAATTTGCAGTTCAAAATGGGCATTGAATGCCTTTCAAAAGAGCGCCTTCAAAACCTTTTGGGAACCTCCCGATTCGTGAGCGAAATTGCCAATCTTTCCCCCAACAAGCATCAGCCTTATGTTGGTGAATCGGCTTTTGCCCACAAGGGAGGAGTCCACGTTCACGCCGTTCAAAAAAACCCGGAGACCTATGAGCATATCCCCCCCGGCAATGTGGGAAACCGGCAGCGCATCCTGGTTTCCGATTACGCCGGGCGAAGCAATCTATTAATTAAAGCAAAAGATTACGGCATTCGCATGAAAAAAAAGGACCCCAAACTCCAGGAGGTACTGAAAACCCTCAAGGAATTAGAAGAAATGGGGTTCCAATTCGAGGGGGCCGAGGGTTCATTTGAGCTTCTCATGAGAAAAGCTAAGGGAACCTATAAACGGTTCTTTGACCTGGTGGGGTTTCGGGTCATTGTGGAGAAAAGGAAGGAAGGGGAAAATCCCATTTCAGAGGCCACCATCATGGTAAAGGTAAAGGGAGAAATTGAGCACACAGCCGCCGTGGGGGACGGCCCTGTGAATGCGCTGGATCATGCCTTAAGACGGGCTTTGGAGAAATTCTATCCCTCTCTCAAATCCGTTCGCCTGCTGGACTATAAAGTTCGCGTTCTGGCTGCAAACCAGGGAACGGCATCGAAAGTTCGGGTTCTTATCGAATCAGGAGACCAGCATCGGAAATGGGAAACCGTGGGGGTATCGGAAAACATTATTGAAGCCAGCTGGCAGGCTTTGGTAGACAGTATTGAATATAAACTTCTAAAAGAAGAATCCTAGAAGGTTACCTTTAGCAGCGATTCTAAAACTGCTTGACATTAATGACAACCTATTGTATTTTAAACCCAATTTCTTGCTTTGAGACCGATTCCACCGGGAGGAAAGGATGAGGAAATCCGATATTGCAAATGACGTATATGAGAAAGTGGGAATATCGAAAAAAGAAGCCGCAGATATTGTTGAGATCATACTCAATACGATCAAATCGGTACTCCAACAGGGTGAGACTGTAAAGATAGCTGGTTTTGGAAATTTCGTAGTAAGAAAGAAAAGAGCCAGAAAAGGAAGGAATCCGAAGACGGGGGAAGAAATCGGAATTACGCCCCGAAAAGTCGTTACCTTCCGGCCAAGCCAGGTCTTTAAAAAATTTGTAAACCCGTAAGTTCCTTTTCCCGTTTATCGGAACGTGTGTTATGGATCGGGTTTACCTCTACCCTAATGGGTTCATCTCCATACGGGAAAAAGAGAAGCTAAGGTCCAATCCGCTGGAAAGAAAAAGGCAAACGGGTGGACCTAATACAGTGGCGATGAACCTGAACCTTGTGGTTTTTATCGGAATTCACTGATCGGATCTTGGATTCAATTCAAGAGATGCTCATACACGAAGGAAAAACACAAACCGAAAAGGTTTTCTTTAAGATCGGCGAGGTAAGTCATATCACCGGTCTGGAACCCTATGTTTTAAGGTTTTGGGAAGCGGAATTCTCAACCCTCCACCCCCGAAAAAATCGGGGAGGCCAGCGGGTTTATATAGACCGGGATATTCAGGTCATCCTGCGAATCAAAAAAATGTTGTACGAAGAAGGATTTACCATTGCTGGTGCAAAAAAGAAAATCAATGAAGAACGACAGCCCAAGAAAGAAGATCAGGAAAAAAAAGGAAACTCCAAAATCATAAACCGGATCAAATTAGAGCTTGAAGACATCCTGCAAACCCTTGGGCCAAAGGATAATTAATTCCACCTAGAAAAAAAAATAGGGATTGAATGGCGATAGATAAAAAACCGGGATTTAAAACTCTTCAGGATCCAAAAAAAACCGTAAGGCAGGGATCCCCTTCAAGTCCGGGGCGTAGCGCAGCCCGGTAGCGCACTCCCTTGGGGTGGGAGTGGTCGCTGGTTCAAATCCAGTCGCCCCGACCATTTTTTACCACAACACCTGGGCAGTGGAAATTCCGCTGCCCAGCTTCGGTAGTCAGAGTACCTCCCGGACCTCCCCTGGCCATCATCGACAATGAGAAAGACGGGAACGAAAAAATCACAGCTGCGATGGCAGCTTTTTTTATTATGAAACAGAGGAACGTGTTTGATTATCCTGGTTTCCAATGATGATGGTGTCCACTCCCCCGGTTTACACCTCCTTGCGGAACGGTTAGGCGCACTTGGAGAGGTATACGTGGTTGCTCCCGACCGGGAGCGAACCGCCGCCAGCCATGCCCTTACGCTCCATAAACCCCTCCGCGTCGAATGTTTAAAAGAACGGGTGTACAGTGTGAATGGAACCCCCACTGACTGCGTTAACCTGGCCGTGAACCATATATTACCGGAAAAACCGGCTCTTCTGGCCTCGGGGATCAATAAGGGCGGAAATTTAGGTGATGATGTCACCTACTCGGGAACAGTTTCCGCTGCCATGGAAGGCATTCTGTTGGGAATTCCCTCCTTTGCCGTTTCCTTAGTCGCCAAAAAAGATTTTAATTTTGAAGGGGCGGCCGACTTTTCGTTAAAACTGGGGACTCAAATCCTAAAAAGAGGGCTTCCCCATTACACCCTTTTAAATGTCAATGTACCCAATCTCCCTTCCAAAGAAATTCAAGGAGTTCAAATGACTTCTTTGGGAAAAAGGATTTATGATGAAGATCTGGTCATCGAAAATATCGATCCCCGCGGAAAACATTACTATTGGATTGCCGGAAACCAAATCCGATGGGAAGAAGGGAAAGAAACCGACAACATTGCCATTGATTCCAATCAAATATCGGTCACGCCGGTCCACCTGGATCTGACCCATTATGACGCCTTACCGAAACTCAAAGCGTGGTTACCCGATCTAAATCCATCGTAAAATCAGGGCTCACCTTGGACGCTTACGATCGCGCAAGAAAAAAAATGGTTGAGGAACAACTCATCAGCAGGGGGATTAAAGATCCCCGTGTTCTAGAGGCCATGGGCAAAGTTCCTCGTCATCTTTTTGTCGAAGAGGCCCTTTGGGAACGGGCCTATGGAGACCATGCGCTCCCCATCGGTGAAAAACAAACCATCTCCCAGCCCCTGATGGTCGCACTGATGACCGAAGCCCTTTCGTTGAAAGGAACCGAAAAGGTCTTGGAAATCGGCACCGGATCAGGATATCAAACCGCAGTTCTCGCTGAAATTTCAGCGAAAGTCTATTCCATTGAACGGATCAAAAGCTTGGCACTTCGTGCCCGGGATCTTTTGGACAAACTTCAATATCAAAATGTGGTCATTAAACAATTCGACGGAACATACGGGTGGAAAGAATGCTCCCCTTTTGATGCCATATTAGTCACAGCAGGGTCTCCAGACATTCCCCAAGTTCTTGTGGACCAACTGGCTGACGGAGGTCGGTTGATCATTCCCGTGGGTGACCGGAAATCTCAAACCTTAAAAAAAGTCATAAAA
Source organism: Nitrospiria bacterium (assembly GCA_036397255.1). Classification (NCBI taxonomy): domain Bacteria; kingdom Pseudomonadati; phylum Nitrospirota; class Nitrospiria; species Nitrospiria bacterium. Next base: position 672 of record DASWJH010000112.1, on the reverse strand, counting down.
ACCCGTGCAGGACTGATAACCTCATCTCATACCCCCTGCGTCTTCGTACCCCTAATTGGAACCTATGGATGGAAGGTAGAAACCGATAACGGGGGTTAACGGCTTTGGCATGATTAAAATTTTCAACACAATCAAAGGGAAAAAAGAGGTCTTCCAGCCACGGCAAAAAGGCCACGTTGGAATCTATGTGTGCGGTGTAACCGTTTACGACAAATGCCACCTGGGCCATGCCCGCTCCGCCATCGTCTTTGATATGATCCGCCGTTATTTCGAATTTAAAGGCGAGCAAGTCACTTATGTCAAAAATTATACCGATGTGGATGACAAAATTATTAACCGCGCACAAGAAGAAGGTCGTCCCTGGAAAGACATTGCGGCCAAATACATCAAAGAATATGAAAACGATATGAAACGGCTGGGGGTATTACCCCCTCAGCAGGAGCCCAAGGCAACGGAACATATCGAAGAGATGAAAACCATCATCTCTAAACTGATGGAAAAAAATACAGCTTATGCCGTAGACGGCGATGTGTTTTTCGCGGTAAATCAATTCCCCGAATATGGAAAACTCTCCAAGCGAAACTTGGAAGAAATGATGGCCGGGGCACGGGTTGAAGTGGACAGCCGAAAGCGAAACCCATTAGATTTCGCCCTTTGGAAATCCTCCAAACC
>DASWJH010000111.1 GCA_036397255.1 Nitrospiria bacterium | reverse complement strand
TTCCCTTTCGAGCAAAACTCTTTCAGTATCTGGCGGTCTCTCTGGCTCAACTTCAATTTGGTTTGGCGCATGGTTGACGCATCTCCTTGTAGGATAATGCGTCATTATAATGTTTCTATATTAATGTGTCAAGGTACTAGTACTCAAGAAAAGGTTTTTTTCTTTTTTCCTTTTTCATTTTGACCTTACGCTTATCATGAAGTATTTTTTCTCGAACGGCTTTGGTCTTTTTTGTAGAAATACGTGGTTTGGTTACGCGATTAATACCCTTCAGACGAAGAATGAGTCTTTCAAAGGCTTTTTCTTTATTTCTGAATTGTGATCGAGACTCAGTAGCCGTCACAACAATTCCGGAGGGTTTATGAACAATCCGAACCCCAGAATCTGTAACATTACGATGCTGACCCCCGGGACCCCGCCCCCTATATGTATAAATAACAACTTCTTTTTTAAGGAGACTCAGGTCTGTTGTATATTTTTTTTTATTTTTGGAAATTTTTATTGTCTTTGGACTTCCAAAAGGAGGATCTTTGGAAGGATCTTTTGATTTCGGTGTCATAGTTATTGAACCAATTTTAAATCTGGTATGATTTCCTTTTTTTAAATTACCCTAAATGGAGAGCCTTCACCATTGGAAAATTTTCTTAAAATATAAAAATCCCCTCAGCAAGACTGCGGGGTATTCAGAGGAAAAACTAAATCCTCAAATCCCCCTTTATCCCCCTTTTCCAAAGGGGGAACCTAAGCGGTCACCCCGTAGCTCGCTACGGGGAATAGCAAGTTTAACAAAAAAAACCTATCATAAATCGAGAAATGGTTATGTCAGAAACAATACAACAAAATAGGCTATTATTGATAAAAAGGGTTCGTTAATTCTCATTTTGGAAAGTTTAAAAAATTATCTGATAGATAAATAAAAATTAAAAATATGATGGAACATCGGATAGGTTTAAAATTTTCCATTTAATATTTCATAATTGGTTAGAAACTTAATGGCTTTCAAATCCGGTCCAAATCGTTTTAAACAATCGAAATTCGTTTCTTTACTCCCCTCTTTATCCATAGGTTCCAAAATCTCATACCATTCTTTTACCGGAGGAATTTCAAACCCACCCTTCCTCTTTCGATCCGCAACGAGGCTCAGCCTTCCATCCCTTTAGCCTCGAGGATCTCCCAGCGGTCGATTCGCTCCGCCAGAACCTTTTCGATCCGGACAAGTTCCTCCCCATATTGCTGGATCTCCTCACGGGAATAGGACCCGGGATCGGCCAGAAGGGTTTCAAGTTTTTTTTGCTCGGCCTCCAGATTCTCGATCTCTTTTTGGATCACCTCAAGCTCGCGCCTCTCCTTAAAACTCAGGCCCTTCTTTTTCCTTGAAGATGTGGTTCCGGTTTCTGGGGCCGAAAGAGCCTTCTGTTCCTTACGGGCAGTCCGCCTGGTCTCCTCTTTTTCTTTGATCCGTTTCCGATAGGCCTCGTAATTCCCCAACGTGTACTGGACCCTTCCATCCCCTTCGAAACTGAGAATACCGGTGGCAACCTTATCCAGAAAGAAGCGGTCATGCGTCACCATCAGGACACAACCCGTATAGTTGACGAGACAGTCGTCAAGCAATTGGAGCGTCGGAATATCCAGATCATTGGTTGGCTCATCCAGGATCAGGAGGTTCACGTCCTCAAGCATCATCCGGGCCAGCATCAGGCGCGCCTTCTCTCCTCCCGACAGTGTCCGGATCAGGCGCTTCTGGTCCGACGGCTCAAAGAGAAAGTCCGATAAGTATCCCGTCTTATGCCTTCGCTCCTCCCCAATGGTGACCCATTGCCCATCGCCCAAGGCGTCTTCAACCCGTAGATCCGGATCGAGGGAGTCCCGATGTTGGTCAAAGTAGGCGATCCGGGTATTCTTTCCCCGGATAATGCTCCCGGAGCTAGGGTGAAGCTCCCCGATAATCATTTTGAGAAGGGTGGTCTTGCCTGAACCGTTGGGCCCGATGATACCCACCCGATCCCCGGCTTTCAAATCGAAACTAAGCTGATCGATCAGCTTTGATCCACCCAACGTCTTTGAGAGATAGGTACAGCCCAGGATCGTATTCCCCAGGCGGTGGCGGGATTCGAAGCGAAGCCCCACCTCCTGATCCCCAACTTTCTTTTGCCTCCCCTGCATCTCCCCGAACCGTTTAATCCGGGCCTTTTGCTTCGTTCCTCGGGCCTTAGGGCCCCGGGCCATCCATTCCGACTCCCGACGAAGCAGGTTTGCGAGCCTACCCTGGAACTGTTCCTCCTGCTCCAAACGTTCGGCCCTTCCCAGAAGGTAGGAGGAATAACTCCCCAGGTAACTATAGATTTTCCCCTTTTCAAGTTCGAACATTCTCTGAACGACACGATCGAGAAAATAACGGTCATGGGTAATCAGTATGACCGCCCCCGGATACGCGATGAGAAACGATTCCAGCCACTCAATGGTGGCGGCATCCAGATGGTTGGTCGGTTCATCAAGCAACAGGAGATCGGGAGATTGCAATACCAGCTTAGCCAAGGCCACCCGTTTTTTCATTCCGCCGCTAAGCCCCCCCACCGAAGCATTCGAATCGGGGACCCCCAACTGGGACAGGACCTGATCGATCCTGTGGCGCGTCTCCCAGCCGCCATGGTGGTCGATCCATCCGCCTAAAGCCTGCTGCTCCTTGAGGAGTTCGTCCATCTTCGAAGGAGAAGCATCCTTCATGGCGGTACTGATCGCATGGTAGCGGCTCACCTTCTCCTCTAGCTCCCCCAGGACCGATCGTATCTCATCCGAAACCGTACTCTCTTGATTCAGGTGCGGTTCCTGAGGGAGAAAGCCGACTTGAGTCTCTTTTTTGAAGGCGATGGTCCCCCCGTCCGGAGGTTCCAGCTTCGCCATAATCCTTAAAAGTGTGGTTTTTCCTGACCCGTTTCTTCCAACCACCCCGACCTTCTCCGCTTCTCCCACGGTGATGGAAATCCGATCCAGAATCTTTCTTGGGCCGTATGATTTTTCAATCTCTGAAATATCAAGAATATTCATGGCGTTCTAAGCATCATTCCTCAGAAGGGGTTCTTGATCTACTGATCCTGTGAGATAAGCAAGTACAAGTTTCCAGTCCATCAAGGGCCCCTTGAGGTGGTATTTAATGGAAATATTCCGGAGAGTATGCCGATTTCAGTGGGTGAGTTCAAGGACTAAGAAATAACAACTTCGGGGTTAAAATATCTTACCCCATATTGCGTTTAAATATTTTGACCATACGGGTTCTGCAAGTTGATCTACACCACACATGTTTCTATCTAAGATCCTTCTGTATATCCTTTCAATTGTGTCGCTATTCAGGAAAGATCGATATATATTGGAATCTGAGGGTTTCCAATAGGAACCTTCGATATTTGAAGAAAATTTAATTGTGAGTGATTCTTGAAGTAATGGAAATGGAGAATAGGAAAATAGTGTCTGTATGATTTCTTTAAATACGTATGGTGTCCCTGGAATTCATGATCGTTTTTCGCTAAAAATGGTAAAAAATAATGGCATGCTCGAGAATCGCGACCCTAGCAATGATGGGGTCATGATGTGATGGGGTCATGATGGGGTCATGATGGGGTCATGATGGGGTCAGGCATGCATTTTATATCTTTTTCGATTTATTTTTTGCTTCTCCAAAAGTATATTGAAATCCTTGAAACATCTCAAGAAAATTAATTAGGAGGTTTTGGTAAAAGCGTTGGAGGCGGGAGGTTGGAGGCAAACCTCTGAAAAGACCGTGAGGGGGAGGCCTTAGGCGTAAGGGGGATTACGAAAAATGCGGAAGGCGCGAACTCAAGCAGCAACCTCAATACCAGTCCTATAGGAATTTTCCGGTTCCTTTGGGATCGGATCGGTTCTTTTGCTCTTTTTAATGCCTTAATAGAAGTTTAATTGCGGCTTGAGTATTCTTTTTTGTTTCTTCAATGGTTTTTCCTTGAGAAAAACACCCGGGAAGTGCTTGAACGGAAGCATAGTACCCTTTTCCATCTTCCTCAGGAAGAATATCCACGGTATAGCGATAATGGACCATGGTTAATTTCCTCATTTTTTTTAAATAAAAAATTTGAGGAAGTAAAATTGAATCCTCTACCTCACCAATGCCCCTCCTTGCAAAGGAGGGGATTTTTTTTACAAACCCCCGGAGGGGCTCAAATCCTGAAAAATATGGAGCGGGAAACGGGATTTGAACCCGCGACCCTCGCCTTGGCAAAGTAATAAAGAATATAGGACGCCAAGGGTGATGAAAGGATACCAAGGGCAACAATGGGTGATTATACAAGGGCTTAGCTTCAAGGTCAACAGCGATGGAAGGATCGTGAAGGCGATGGAAAGCGATCAAAGCTGCACTCGCCGTGGTGGCGAGGTGGTGGCGCCAGAGAACATGGAAAAACAGGACTAGGATGTTGGTTTCCATGGACGGGTTTCGAACTTTCTAACCGACCAAGGTTTGAGGGACAAGAAGGCAGAATTCTCTAAATGGGTTCACCTTTTACAATTCTGAGTCCTGTTATAATGCAATTTTTGAGGATTTCCAAGAAAAAAAGGGCTCATCGTAAACTTCAGTCTTTTTAGAACAGCCCAGCGGCAAGGCCTGATTTTTAGGAATTAACGTGCTGTAAAGACATGATCAAAGATAAGAACTTTCCTGATTTGATTGGTTATCGCTTGGGATACAACGGGTAATTCCTCCATGGACCGGACCTTTGCAGGAACATGCAGCAAATCCTCAGACGAACGGACAATCTCCCATGAATCTTCCAAGGACCGTCCGATAAATTGAAAGAGAAACTCATTGCTCACTAAGGGTTTTCTTCCAATGAAAGGAACCTCTTTTAGTAGAAGCTGATAAATTTTCCCCTCTGCAACTGAAACAAGAAGTTCAATAGGGGCTGTTCCCGTTTCGATCCTTGTAAGGAAGACATTACCTTGGTCTCCGTACAATCCTTTTCGTCGCTTGGCCTCATAATAGACAATCAAATCTCCCTCAGAAACAATGTTCTCACCATGGAGCCGATTAATCTCATGGGCCTGCTCCAGATTCAGTTTTCTGTGGCGATCAGACAGACGACTTCGCGGATGAAGTTTTCTTGCATCATGGGAGGTGATGGTATGCGGCTCGTGGTAGAAAAGCGAACCTGGCGTTGAACAGGCAAAATGACTAAGAGACAACACAACGAAAATGGAAAAGACCAGTATGTTTTTCATTCCGATTCCTCCTCCTCTGGGTCCCTTTTGTAGATCCGAATGACTTGGTCAACGGGAACGATAAAAATCAGTCCGTCTCCCTTCTTGCCAGTGTGGGCATTGGTCATTGAGCAGCATGGGCTTGAGCCCGGAAGCGAACCCTTTACTTTGCTGCGGGTCATTTCTTGCCCCCCCCTTCCTGCTATAGGCACCCGGTTTTTTCGAGCGTAGTAACCTAGTAGATCCCCTGGACATCGATGGCAATCCTTTTCGTACCCAACGTATCGAGCACCGCATCCACATCAGCATCTTCCCGCAAGATATCCACCCGTACCCAAGGTGTGTAGCAGACCACTTTGTCCCCCGCTAAGAGAAAGGGATCACCTTCGACCTTTACCCCCTGCCCTTCAACATGGTAAAAGGTAAAGCCTGTGACCTCTTCCAAGGGACGCAGCCGATCCACCAGATCCTGTTTGGCGTTCGTGTGAATTATCAGTGTCAGGTTTTTCATGCATATTCCTTCGCAACAGACTGTAATTCACGTTTCGCCGTCCTTCCAGCCAGGCCCACATTGTGGGAAAGACTCGTTTGCTGAAAATACTGGTCACCCAGGATACCCGTCGCAGCGATGTGGTGATCTGTTTCGATCCCAAGGGCGACATGGATCTGTTACAACGGATGCACGCCAAGATTGCGCGGTTTGGGAGGGGCAACTCATCCCCGACCGGAGTCATTATAGACTGTTTTCGTTAGGCCCCTTTGTGAACAAAACCCAACTAATTCCCGGTGAAATTTGCCGCGATATAATCCCCACCCAAAGTCAGAAATACATAAAATTTTCGTTTTTCAGTATCGGTTATTTTGTCATTAACAAAAACGGCCACCCATTCAGGTTCACCATTAAACATTTTTTTCTCAACGGAACTTACGTTGATGGATGCCCAGCTTTCATCCAGCTTTTTTGTTTCTACGAGCACGGCAACCACTTTGGTCGCCCTCATTTTTGCTGTTACCTGATCTACAGGCTCCTGAGAATGTGAATGCCCGTGATCGTGGTCGCTTCCGGCCATAACGGTGGCTGAGAAAAGACTGAGTAAGAAACCAAATATTAATATTTTTAATTGCATGTGATAGACCTCCTTAAGTTAGTCAATGGTATCGTGGGTTGTAGAATTTGGTGTTTGTACTGGTTCAGCCTGATCTAACTCCTTCTTTAAATCCAAACGTTGATATTCGCCTTTTGTTTTCAATGCGATGATAACGGAGGATGGAGTATTGTTTTCCCAGTACCAGCCATGTGTGCCTTCAAAGGACGTGGTTAAGGAGCCGCTTGATTGGCTGTCGGTGCTCTTTTTAAAGCTCTTGAAATAACCGGTTGTATCGCCTGTAGGTTCCCCGTGGAAATCAAAAAACAGCTCAGCACCGCTGGTTTTCCATGCATATTCAAGTGATGCACCTTTTGCAAGATGAAACTTGTATTCCTTATCACCTCTGGCGGGGATGGTTATATTGATTGAATCTTTCCATTGAGTTTGTTGAGATGCTATAGGATTTCCCTCCGTTGCAGCGAATTTATTGTTCCCCGCTTTTTGAGAGGGTTCCGCGCTAACAGTAAATTCCTCAGGGTTACTGGTGTGTGCATAACCGTGCATCTGCATAAGGAAAAGCAAGCTTCCCGCCAGGATCAGGCCATAGTTAGTAACAAGGCTGAAAGTTTGGAAAGCGTGTCTCTTTCGCCAGGCGGCAATGAGAAGCAACATCAGGGCCAGGGCGCTGACTTGCCCCAGTTCGATTCCAACATTAAACGAGATGATGTTGAGCAACAGGCTGTCTTCGCTCAACGGCAGTTCCTGTAATCGGGTGGACAAACCGAAGCCGTGAATTAAACCCAGACCGATAATCATCAACATCATATGGGGGGGGTTAATGCTAAGGTATTTGCGGAAGCCATCAATGTTAGCAAAGGCGATATAACAGACACTCAAGCCAATCACCGCATCGATGGCAAAGTAGTTAAGCTGGATAGCGTTAAAAGTGGCGTAAATCAGGGTCACACTATGCCCAAGCGTAAACGCAGTAACATATTTAGCGATATCCCGGAAACTGGTCAGGAAAAAGATGATCCCGAAAACAAACGCCAGGTGGTCATAACCGGACAACATATGCGTTGCGCCGAGCCACATATAGCGCAGATTACCTCCTTCGATAATGGCTAGTTTTTCGGCTTCTGACATGCCGTGCGCGTAGGCGTATTGTGATAGCAGGCTGAATATTAGCAGACCTGCGCCTAGGTAAATAATACGGGAAAAGAAGTTTGTTTTGAGTAACACTTGCCATTCTCCTGGATCGTTAATTCAGTTGGATTCCCATGCTTCCAGAGTAAAAGTGATCACGGTATTGTTTGTGCTTCACTATTCACTTTCCCCCGGGAAGCCTATCTTGCCAAGGTTCGGTTACAAGCGTCCGTTTTGTTCTACAGCGGTAACCCAGTAGATGCCATGCCCTTCAACGCCGTACGTTTTGTTGCGTAGCGTGTCGAGTACCGAATCCACATCGGCATCTTCAAGTAAAATATCCACCCGCACCCGAGGGGTGTAGCCGACGACTTTATCCCGGGCGGACAGAAAGGGATCACTCTCGACCTGGGCGCCGTGTCCTTCCACATGGCTAAAGGTAAAGCCTGTTACCTGTTCCAGAGTACGCAGCTGATCGGCTAAATCCTGCTGCACATTGGAGTGAATAATGAGTGTCAGATGTTTCATGCGTGTTCCTCCGCAGTGAGTTTAGATTCACGTTCCGACCGCCCTTCCAGCCAGGCGTACAGTGTGGGTAATAGCACCAGAGTAAGCAGGGTGGAGGTAAACAATCCGCCAATGACCACGACTGCAAGTGGCCGCTGCAACTCGGATCCAGGCCCTGTGGCGGCCAACAAGGGCACCAATCCAAGACTGGCAATAAGCGCGGTCATTAATACCGGCCGCAGGCGTCGTTCGGCACCCTGTTTCACGGCTTCCAACACACTCCGTCCGGCCTCGCGTAATTGATTAAAGTAGCTCACCATCACCACACCATTGAGGACTGCGACGCCGAACAACGTAATGAAGCCCACCGAAGCCGGCACCGATAAGTATAGTCCGGACAGGTACAGACTGATCACCCCCCCGATCATGGCAAAGGGAATGTTAAGGATGATCAACCCGGCCTGGCGCAGGGAACGGAAGGTGGTGAACAGCATTACGAAAATCAGTGCAATGGAGATGGGCACTACCAGACTCAGGCGCTTAGCGGCCCGTTGCTGGTTTTCGAACTGGCCACCGTAGGTTACATAGTAGTCCGGCGGCAGGTTCAATTCTCGCGCGATCGTGACACGGACTTCATCGACAAACCCCACCACATCGCGACCCTCGACATTGGCCTGCACCACAACCTGGCGTTTTGCGGACTCGCGGGCGATCTCCACAGGGCCGTCCACTTCGCGGATGTCGGCCAAACTGCTCAGCGGTATCTTGTCCCCGCTGGGGGATTCCACCCAGAGTGCACCGATAGCACCGGGAGAGGTGCGCGCTTCCTCTGGATAGCGCAAAAGTACGCCGATGCGCTGGTTGCCTTGAATCACCTCGGTGATCACACGCCCGCCCACGGCTATTTCCACCAGTTCATTGATGTCTTCGATATTGATCCCGAACCGGGCAATGGCCTGGGGCCGGATCTCTATTTGCAGATAGATCTGACCGGACAACTGGCTGCGGAAAACATCCACCGCGCCGGGCACCTCACTCACCAGAGCCTCGATCTGTCGGGATTTTTCTTCTAGCACCTTGAGATCGTCCCCATAGAGCTTGATGGCCATGGCCGCACGCACCCCGGTCAGCATCTCCGAGACCCGCATATCGATGGGCTGAGTGAAGGCATAGTCAATGCCGATGAAGCGGTCAAGTATTTCGCGCAGCTTGTCCTGGTGCTCCTCCAGGGTCACGGTCCACTGGTCCCGGGGCTTGGTGATGAGGAAATTATCGGTCTGGTATAAACCCATGGGATCCAGGCGCAATTCATCGGCACCGGTGCGCGACACAACACCGGTCACCTCCGGCAATTCCATCATCGCTTTTTGATAAGGAACGTCCAGTTCAAGCGAGCGTTCCAGCGAAACGCTTGGCAGCTTTTCGATAATGATTACGGTAGTCCCTTCATCCATTACCGGCATGAACTCTTTACCGATGAAGGGAAATAACCCCACCGCAACCGTCAGTGCGGCCAGCGCACCGCCCACCGCAGTCTTGCGGTAATCCAGCGCCCAGTGCATCACCGGCAGGTAGGTGCGCTTCAGCATCGCCAATACTCGGCCATCATCCTCGGAACCCCCGCGCATCAGCAGACTGGCCAGTACCGGGATCACCGTCAGCGATAATAGCAGTGAGCCGATCAGGGCGAAGGAAATAGTGACTGCCAGCGGGGTAAACATCTTGCCCTCCAGACCGGTAAGGCTGAACAACGGCAGAAACACAATGATGATAATCAGTATCCCGGAAATAACAGGGGTGGCGACTTCCAGTGCTGCCCGGTAGACCAGGTGCTGACGGCTCACGCCCCGGGGAGCATGACTCAACTGGGTGTGGATGTTCTCCACGACGACCACCGCTGCGTCGACCAGAATGCCGATCGCGATGGCCAGTCCCCCTAGCGACATGAGATTGGCGGTCACGCCAAATAAACGCATCATAATGAAGGTGAACAGAACCGACAAGGGAAGGATCAAGGCCACGGTCAGAGCCGCACGCAGGTTGCCGAGCATGATAATCAACACCAGCAGCACCAGAATCACCGCCTCACCCAGCGCCTTTTCAACCGTCCACACCGCTGCGGTGACCAACTCGGTGCGGTCGTAGAAAGGCACAATGCGCACCCCCTCCGGCAACACCGGTTTCAATGCCTCCAGTTCGCGCTTGGCCCCCTCAACGGTGCTGCGGCTGTTGGCCCCCTTGCGTAGCAATACCAGGCCAGTGACCACCTCTCCCTCGCCATCAGCAGTTACCGCGCCATAGCGGGTCAATGAATTGATGCGCACCTCGGCCACATCGCTTACATGCACTGGGATGCCCTTTCGGCTGGCCACAGTAATGCTTTGGATGTCTTGTATATCACGCAACTGGCCTGCCGTCCGCACCAATAGTACCTCGTTGTTGCGGTTGATGCGGTCACCGCCGGCATTTCGGTTGTTTTTCTCCAGGGCTGTTTCAAGATCGTCGAGTCCCAGGTTGTGGGCCAGTAACGACTCGGGATCGGCAACCACTTCAAACACCTTGACCTCACCACCCAGGGAATTGACATCCGCGACGCCCTCCACGGTACGCAGGCGCGGGCGGATCACCCAGTCCTGAATACGGCGCAACTCCTGGTTGCTGTACCCGGCACCCTCCACACGGTACATGTAACCCTCACCCAGTGGCGTGGTGATGGGGCCGAGGCCGCCTTCCACACCATCTGGCAAATCCCCCCACACCTGGTTAAGGCGTTCGGCCACTTGTTGTCGCGCCCAGTAGATGTCGGTTCCATCTTCGAAGTCGATGGTGATGATACTCAAAGCGTATTTGGTGGTGGAGCGCAGCACGGTTTGGCGCGGCAATCCTTGCATTTCGACCTCGATGGGAAATGTGATGCGGCTTTCCACCTCAGTGGGCGACAGGCCCGGTGCTTTGACAATGACCTGTACCTGAGGCGCTGCGATATCTGGGAAGGCGTCAATGGGCAGGCTTTTGAAAGCCCACAACCCGCCAATGGTAAGCGCAATGGCCAGCAGGAGGATCATCAGGCGCTGAACCAGGGAAAAACGGATCAGGGATGCGATCATTGTTTATTCACCTCCCTGATACTGCCAGTGGGATTTCAGCTCGGCCACGCCTTCACTGACAACCTCGGTACCCGCTGAAATACCGCTATGGATAGACACCCAGCCGTCTGCCTCACCGCCGATCTCCACAGCCACGGGTTCAAAACGGCCGTTCCCCAATACCTTGAATAGATAGACCTGGTCGCCGACACGGAACACCGCGCGGGCCGGCGCCATCAACCTTTGGCTTGCGATGCTGCTCAGACCCACCTCTGCATACATGCCCGGACGCAGCTGACCGTTCGGGTTATTCAGTACGATGCGCCCGGTCAGAGTCTGGCTTTGCGCATCCACCTCACCGCCTAGGGATTCGAGTTTTCCCCGGTATGATTGTCCCGGACTACCCTGTACGCTGATCACGGCCTCAGCACCGACCTTCACTTGCGCCAAACTGGCAACCGGGATTTTCACCATCGCCCACAGGATACTGAGATCGTCTACATGAAAGGCGATCTGCCCAGCGGACAGCAATTGACCTGACTCGATCTCTACACCAGTGATCAAGCCATCGATGGGACTGATCAGATCGAAAACCGCCAACCGGTCCGGTTGATCCGCCATTTGCCCAATCTGTTTATCGGACAGTCCTGCCAGCGACAACAGACGGCGGCGGGCTTCTAAAGTGGCGCGGGCACTTTTGTATTCGCTGTCCACCTTTAGCCAGCGGCTCTCTGCGACCACACCATCTTTCCACAGGCCTTCGATACGGGCGCGCTCGGCCCGGGCCAGATCAAAGCGGGCCAGTGCCTCCAGGTAATCGGCTTGGGCTTGACCTAGGCTATGGCTACGCAGCCGGGCCAATACCTGACCCTTTCGTACCTGTTCGTGCGCCACCACACGCAACTCGGTCACCATACCGTCCACCACCGGCGCGACCCGATGAGTTTTGCGTCGGTCTGCGGTGAGAACACCATTCAACTTCAGGCGTGTCTGACTCTCGCGTACATTCACGGATGTGGTGGTCAGGTTAACGTTGGCCAGTTGCGCCTGCGTGAGTTCCAGTTCAGCGGCCGAGGCCAGACCTGGAATCAGGATGAACAAAAAGACAAAGTGCTTTTTGATTTTATTCATGATCGGTATCCTTTGTTGTGGTCACGAGGGAAATCCCTGCCGCCAGCCGGAGTTCTGCCGCCTCCAGCCATGCCTCCTGCAGCAATTCCAGGTATCGTTCCTGGGCGTTGAAATAGGTATCGTTGGCGTCGATCAGGGCAAGGATCTCCACCTCCCCGGCGGCGTAGGCCTTGCGCGTCAGATCAAACACCATACGCGCAGGGTTAAACACATGGCTGCGGTAATGTTCGCCCTGTTCGACCAAGTGGTTTAGGTGTAAATGACTTTGCTCGAGGCGGCTACCCAGGTCCCTTTTCAGGGTCTGAATCCTGGACAGCGTCTCATCGACCTGGGCACGGGCTTCACTCAGCCGTCCACTCTTGCGATCCCAGAGCGGAACAGTGAAACCGATACCGATGCCATTGACATCCTGGCGGCGGCCATTGAGAAAGTCCTGTTCACGATACAGGCGCAGCACCGGGTCCGGAAGACGTTCTTTTCGCACCAAATTCACCCTTGCACGTGAAGCATTCAGGCGATAATTCACCGATAGTAACGCTGGATGCTCGGACAGTTTCGCCTGCAAGGTGTCCAGCACAGGCACCGGGCTAAAAAGCTCGAGAGAGACCAGGTCCGGAACCGTTTCCGTCGACAACCCTAGATAGGCACGGAATTGGCTTAGGGCTTCGTTGAATTTGCCTTCTGCCTTGTCGAGAATTTGTTGTGCTGATTCGCGGATAAGGTCCAGACGCAGACGTTCCAGCCTGGCTAGTTCCCCAGCCTGTTCGCGCCGATGACCCGCCTGTTGCAGTTCATCTGCGAGTTGCAAGCGCTGCTCCGCCAGGCGCAAAAGGGTTGCGGCCAGTTGGAACCCATGAAAACGCTCCGCGACCTGTTTCTCCAACAACAAATGCTGATAAAGGCGCTCGGCTTGGGCCCTATGGAGTTCCGCCCGGGCCAATTCCCGCTGAACATCCAGTCGGCCGCTGAGCGGCAAAGGCTGGTTAAACACAAACTGGGTAAAGTCAACACCACCTGTGCCTGCGTCTTTTCCGATTTTGTCATCACCGCGAAGTTCTATTTCGGGATTTGGCCAGACCCCCGCCTGCGAGAGCGCACCCTGACGGGCATTCACTTCGGCCTGAGCGGCTTTCACCTCCGGCGCAATTTCCAACACATGCTGGATACTCCGCTCCAAAGTCCACACCTCCTGAGACTGGGCCAGGGCTGGCTTAAGCACCATACAGGCGAACAAAAGCCCGATCACAACGGCGCAGCAACCCTGCCCGATACCTACAACATTTTGTTCTGACATAACTCCCTCACAAGTGTTGGGGGCGTGCGCAAACAAACACACAGAATGACCCTCCATGGCCTCCACATTCCCCCGGAACCGCCTCCGGAAGGCAGACCCTTAAAGAACCCCGCATTCCAGAAACAGGATATTTACTAGAGACAAGGCATGCAAATAATAGATAAAAACACAGACGCCCTGCTCTGTTATAAAACCAGAAACGCGCTTAACTGAAATAATTTAGATTTGCTTAGACAAGGATAAGGATATCGTGAGGTGGGGCACGGGAAGACGGTGTTGGGCCGCGCCAATGTAAAACCGAAGAATAATTACTGTCCCCCGTAATGGAAGTGTCTATCGGTGTATACAACCCGGGAGAAGCCGAAACTGTCCATAGGAAATTTGAGCCCGCTTGCATTAACGCAGGGGAAAAACTATTGGAGGGTAGGTTCCATGTAATCGTGGTTCTGAGAAGCCCTTCTGTTCGCTCAGGATTGGTATCATGAATTGGAGAAGGTGTGTGATCCACCCCATCCTGAATAAATATACTATGTACCACACCGGAATGGGAATGTTCACCATGGTGATCAAAATGCGTAATAGGGAGATGCAGATGAAAAAAAGGCAGGCTTATGATTAATAAACCAAGAACTAAGACAAGGTTTTTTGAAAGGGCTATAGATTTAGTGCGTGACAAAATAAATTCCTTTCTGATTAGACTCGCATAAAATATATTAAAACCTGTTTTTTTGTCAAGAATTAAAAACGGATTCATTTTCAAATCAGAAAGGGAAAATAGAATTTTAAAAAAGGGTCCAAAACTAGATAAAGAACTATAGAACCGAATAATTAATATTCATGTGAAAATGAGCTTTTCCTAACATGATCAAAAAAAACCTTTTTGCCTCTACGAAGAGGGATTGATTTTTGAATTTGACAAGATGATATTTTTAATTGATAATTTAACTTATATGCTTGTAAATTTGCGAAAATTTAAAGCCACTTATGCCCTTACATTTGTTTTATCCCTTTATCTTCTTTTATTTTCATCTTTTGCCCTCTTTCATGCCTATGCACAAGATGAAATTTCAGATCCCCAGGGGTGTCAAATTGGTTTATGGGTTCAGCATGGAGAACAACTCTCCCAATTTAGTTCTCCTCCACCCGTAGGGTTGGTTTTTCTTTTCAACCTTTCACCCATTAACCCCTTGGTTTTATCCTCCTTTGAGAAAGGGCCCCTTTCCAATCGGGGACCGCCTTCCTTAACCCTCCTTTAAATCCACAAATTTAAGCCATTTCAATTCTCAAGGAATATTCAATAAACATGGAGTCATCCGTGATCTCTCCAAGGGTTATTTTTGAATTTCCAATAAGGGGGGATTTAATAATGCATTATGTTCTTATTGTTTTATTGTTGATTTTCTTTTCTAAACCAGCAACAGCTCAGGGAGGACCTGTATCCCAAGCAAAAAACCTTTTTAACCCTGAGATTTCCTTGAACGGAATATTTTCAGCGGCATATCATTCAAAGCCAGAAAATCTTCAATTTGGAGCCCATGATCCAACTGACCGGGGGTTTAACCTACAAAACCTGGAGCTGTCTTTAGGGTCTACCGTAGATCCCTATTTTCGAGCGGAAGCCCACCTCATTTTTGGTTTAGAAGATGGAGAATCCTTTATAGAGGTGGAGGAAGCTTTTATCACAACCTTGGATTTACCCCATCAACTCCAGCTCATTGGGGGTCAATTTTTTACACGGTTTGGGCGGTTTAATCCCCAGCATCCCCATATCTGGAATTTTGTGGATCAACAAATAATCAACAATCGCAT
This sequence comes from Nitrospiria bacterium, assembly GCA_036397255.1. Taxonomy (NCBI): domain Bacteria; kingdom Pseudomonadati; phylum Nitrospirota; class Nitrospiria; species Nitrospiria bacterium. The sequence goes on along the minus strand of DASWJH010000111.1, from coordinate 5,466 downwards.
ATTCGGGGGAGATGCGCTTAGAAATTTGGGAGTGCAGCTTTCTTGGCTTTCTCCGCTTCCCTTTTACCTTGAGCTCATTGGAAGCGTGCAAAACGCAAAAGGAGAGACCGCAACAAGTTTTTTATGGGCCGACGGTGAAATGGTGGGAGGCCACCCCATTGGAGAACGGACCGTGAACGGGTTAGATGATTATTTATATATGGGACGGATCAAGACCGCCTGGACTCCTTCAGATACACAAGAAATGATCATCGGTACTTCGGGATTATATGGTCCCAATGGAAGCGGAACAAACACCGATACGATCATTCTTGGGATGGATTTCTATCACAAATGGAAACCGGTTATGTCTCAAAGAGGATTTCCATTCACGTCTGTACAAGCTGAAGCGATGTGGCGTCGTTATGAAGCGGGGGATATTACGGGATTGGGGCTATCTGAAGAAATTTTTAGGGATTATGGTTTCTATGGTCAAGGGCTTTGGGGGTTTATGGAGCGCTTGGTGGCTGGGGCACGTGTTGAGTATTCCAACGGAAATGCAGACAATGCGTCTGACCCCCTTCGTGACCGACGTTGGCGTGTATCTCCCAGTCTGACACGGTATTTTAGTGAATTTTCAAAACTGCGATTACAATATAACGCCGATTTTGCAGAGCATTTAAACGATAAAGCCCTTCACGCTGTTTTCTTGCAATTTGAATTTTTAATTGGAAAACATGGAGCCCATTCCTTTTAACCTTATTTCCAAATAGGAGCCACTGCAATGAAAAAAGGTATTATCTTTTTAATTTCAATTTTTTTAATGAAAGGCCTGGTCTGGGCTGCTCCCTTAAAAGTCATCACCACCACAGAAGACTTAGCTGCCATTTCAAAGACGGTGGGAGGGGACATGGTAACCGTTGAAAGTTTAACCCGTGGAGCGCAAGATCCCCACTTTTTAGAGGCAAGACCAAGCCATATGCTCAAGGCCTCAAGGGCAGATCTTTTTATTCAGGTAGGACTGGATTTAGAAGTGGGATGGGTTCCGTCCCTTTTAATGGGAGCCAGAAACCAGAAGATCCACTTGGGATCTTCTGGATTTTTGGACGCTTCCCAAACCATTTCCCCTTTGGATGTGATGACGGTTCCCGTTGACCGTTCCAAAGGGGACGTCCATCCCTTTGGAAACCCTCACTATTGCTAGATCCCGAAAACGGAAAAATAATATCTCGAACCATTTCCCAACGTTTGAGTGAAATTAGCCCTCAACATGCACCTATCTTTCAAAACAACCAAAAGGCCTTTGAAACTCAACTGAATAATGCCATTGCAAAGTGGGAGGATCAACTCAAACCTTATCAAGGGATAAAAGTTGTTGCCTACCATAATAGCTGGGCCTATTTTGTAAAAAGGTTTGGCTTTAACGTGGTGGGGTACGTTGAACCTAAACCGGGTATTCCCCCGTCCCCAGCCCATGTTAATAGTCTAATTCCTTTAATGAAAAAAGAAGATGTAAAACTCATCATTATGGAACCCTACTTTAGCCAATCGATTCCCAACCTATTGGCAAGGGAAACCGGGGCTACCGTTTTGGTTTTGCCACCCTCCGTGGGCGGGAAAAAGGGAATCAAGACCTACATAGATCTTTTTGACCACCTTGTGGAGAAAATCTCTACAAACTTATTAAAGGGGACATAGTTAATATGCTGGAAATGCTCTCTATTCCTTTTATGCGACAGGCCATTTTTGCAAGCTCGATTCTGGCCTTGATGTTGGGCTATTTAGGCATCCATGTGGTGAAACGCCGAATTGTTTTTGTAGATTTGGCCATTGCTCAGTTATCCGCCGTGGGTGTGGCAGTGGCAATGTTATTGGATTCCAATCCCCTGGTGTTTTCTTTAATATTTACACTGGTGGGGGCAAGTCTTATATCTCTTCCCGAATACGAAGAGAGGATTCCACAAGAGGCCATTATGGGAATTATTTATGCAGTGGCCTCGGCGGGAGCCGTATTGCTGATTGCAAAAATTCCCCATGGAGAAGCGGACATTCTTAACCTGTTTTTTGGAAATATCTTAGGGGTTACTTCTAAACATATCATTATAATACTCGTGGTTTTTGGTTTTGTTACCTTAACCCATCTAATACTTTCACAAAATTTCATTCGAGCGGCTGAAACTTCTACTGCCGAGCAATCAAGTAAAGGACATAGACGGCTTTGGAATTTAATTTTTTATCTCACTTTAGCTTTGGTCATCGCCGTAGCCATTCGAGCTGCTGGAGTCCTTTTGGTGTTTAGCACCTTGGTAATACCAGCCGTAACCGCATTGTTGTTTTTTCAACGATTTTCTCACCTGGTTTTTATGGCTTTGGGAATTGGACTTTTGGCAACATGGACCGGAATGTATAGCTCTTTTCAATTTGACCTTCCCACTGGACCCACAATCGTAACCGCTCTTGGGGGTTGGCTACTTTTTGCTAGTTTGGTGAAGATGTCAATTATTTATCTTAAAAAGAATAAACCATAAGGAACTTTTTTAATAATTCCTGTGGAAAGGGAAAAATAGAAAGTAGATGAGGCCTAAGGTACTAACCTTCGCTTTTATAGAAGCGAGGGTCATATAAAAATATCCTGGTTATCAATTTCAGGAACGTTTGTTTTTAATAAAAATGAACTGATTGTCAGCTTCCTTTTTTTTCCAAGGTTTGAAGACCCTCACCCAAAACTCTCTCCGTAATTATTTCAGTCCTGATCCAAAGCTGCCTTTTTTGGTCATAATCTTGATAACCACAGATGACACACCGCCAGAAATGTTCATTGAAGTTCCAATAGATGCCACACGTTATCCATTTCCTCCGGGTTGCCATAGGGGGAAAAACAGCGCGGGAACCTCTACATCCTATCCTATGCCCCCTCCCTCGCACGGCGAGGCTCAAGACCCCAGGAAGACTGTATAAGTCTTTGAAAAATTTGGGTGGGAATATATGTTGAACCCATGACCCTCGCCTTGTTAGGTATGGGCCATGAGGGGTGTTTAAAAGGGATTAAGAGCGAGGGAGGGCAATAGAAGGATAGATTATTTCAAAAACCCATAGAATCAAGGGGATACGGAGAGTTATGAAGAGCGATGAAAGGTGTTGGCACGGTGGTGGCTGAATGAAACACTAAAAAGCAAAGTAATTCGTAAGTACTTGAAAAATTGGAGCGGGAAAGGAGATTCGAACTCCCGACCCTCGCCTTGGCAATTCTTAACAACCAAATTTTACAAGGGCTTGAAGTTCGGCCGGTTTTCCCGTTTTGTGTTTTTTTATCAAGCCTTAACCGCTCTCGATTGATTCGATTCATTCCGAAGAATTCTATCCATTGCGCAGCTTTCTATCACAATTCTATCGCAGCAAAAATTTCATTTTCCGTGCAATGAACCTCGCCTTTTCGGCCGGAGGGTCGCTGTCTAATTCTTGCAATGAACGAACAAAAACCGCTGCCTTAAAATCAAACCCGATCACCACACTTCCTTTAGGTTTTCTAAACCCTTCTGATAATCTTCCTTTTCTAGATTACTTTCTACCCCATACTCGGCCAATACGGTAATCATCTGCCCAACGGGCAGACCTGCCACTTCGCCCGCTTTGCCCAAGGAAGCTTCTCCTTTCTTATATTTCTCAATGGCTAACATGACCCGACCCTTATCAACCACTTCTCGCACAGCTTTGGAAAGGTCTTCCTTTTCTGCCTTGGCCCATTTTTTCAAAAACGAATAATTGTCTTCATCCATCCGAAGACTAACAGTTTTTGCCATTATTCTACCCCCAATTTTGATTTTGCATCTAATAAGATTTCCTGCTTATAACGCCCATATCGTTCAAGTGCCTGTAGTTTCGACTTGGTCTCCTCCTCGCTTAAGATTTTTTTCTGGGACATCCGGATTAGAATATCGATCGCGGTCGTATAGGGAATCCTAAGCAGCCGACAGGCCAAAATGGCCCGTTTGTCATCAGTGGCCAGTAATTGTGCCTTCTTCGAAGAGGCCAAGGCAATTGCCTCTGTTTCACCCTGACCAAGGCCGAAATCCTTGGCTAAATGCTTGGCGAGTTTTGTCGCCTTGATCCCCATGACTGTAATCCTCTTCTCCTGGATGGCCCGTTGAATGGCTAGCGCATCCCATGACTTCTTTTCCTCACAGGATTCTCTTGCCACCGCTTTTGGAATCCCAATGGGGTTTTTCATATGGCTCATGAACCTCTCTAAGAGATCGGTCCTGGCCAATAAGATCAAAGTCGATGAGTCAAAGATTATCATAATTATGACATCTTATGGCAAACGTAATAATACACGATCTCATCTCATGATGTCAAGTGAGCGTAGTCCTTTAGCTTCCCTTTCTATGACTTATTCAAACTTTTTTCAGAAAAGATTCTTTCCTTCCACTTCGATTGAAGGCTTACTTAAGGAACTATTGAAGAATTTCGAAAATGGATAATAGACATTTCCATTTTTTTATTTCAAGGTAGTTTGCAAGGATCGAAGGAAACAAGAGTTAAAAATAGTTTTACTAAAAGGAAGGTTTGTGACACATTCCTGCCACATTCCCGGAACGTCTGGGATTTGGAGCTTTATAAATCATTGAAAAGATTGGAGCGGGAAAGGGGATTTGAACCCCCGACCCTCGCCTTGGCAAGGCGATGCTCTACCACTGAGCTATTCCCGCTCTAGCTGTGATATAGAAAAACGATTCAATTTTAAAACCCCGGTTGGTGCATCGCCTTCATAAGCGAAGGGTTCGGCTTTGCCGAGCCGGAGCGCGGGGTGTGGGGGATGGTTCGACAGGCTCACCATGACCGGTTCATTTCCTAATCATTATTCGAGCCCGCCACCACTTACAACCACCGCTCTACCACTGAGCTATTCCCGCTCTAGGTATGGAATTTTAATAAAGAAAACGAATTGATGATAGCAAAGGGTTGAATGGGTGTCAACAGTTTCAACATATTGGAATGAAAAGGGAAAAGCCGTAGGTGGGAGGTGGGAGGCTAGAGGTTTGAGGAATGTCCTAAAAACAATAAAATCCTGGATTCCCGCTTGCGCGGGAATGACGGGCTTGATTAATTTATGGTATTTCTGAGACACAATTTAAAAATGCGTTAAGCGTTAGGAGGAATAAAAACCTCTACCCTCCCTAGCCCTCCCCTTGTATCTTGAAAAGTGGAAGTATAAAGTATGTTAAACAAAGTTAAAAACTCATCCATACGGCGTGGTAGACCGACCTCCCTTCGGTTAAAAGAACCCGTTTGTAAGCTTGGGTCACCACGTCCACTATTATCGTAGCCCGAACAGTTGCCAGGGCTATGAGAGCCCGAATGTTGCAAGGAAGGGCTAAGAATTGGAGGAAATCTATGAGGGTGCCTTCTGATGATACCCTGGAAACAGGTAATGAAATTTTTGTTGGGATTGATATCTCCAAAAGTACGTTGGATGTTGCGATTTGG
>DASWJH010000110.1 GCA_036397255.1 Nitrospiria bacterium | reverse complement strand
GAGGTTCCTGCAAAATCCAGTTCGTCATTCCCGAATGTTTTTATCGGGCCCGCCTGCCGGCAGGCAGGAATCCAGGATTCAAAAAATCAACATCTTCTGGATTCCCGCTCCCCGATAGAGGCATTCGAGGACAGGTTTCGCGGGAATGATGGGAAGGGCCTGGATTTCCGCTTTCCCCTGCCTGCAAGTGCCCGCCGGACAGGCGGGTAATGACAAAATTTACCCACTCACTTCCACGATGAGCCCAAAGTTAAATGACCCAATGGGTTTTTTGCAACGCTGTTTAAAAAAGCACTTTCCCGTCCGGATCTAAAAATAGCATTCCCTCCAAAAGACCAGACAGAGCGGACTTTTCGATACCCGCATATTTAAATATGTTGTTTTCCTCAACAAGATTTTTTTCTTTTTTATTCATCATTATCACAAAGGAAAGGATTCGATTTAAAAACCAAGGGGTTGATTATGGGGAAGAGGAAGAATTGAAAATATACTAATTACTCAAATGCCCTGGTTTGCTCTAGAAAGGAAACCAATGTGCAATGAGAATGGGGATCAACGTTTTTAAATTCAACACCTACCGCAAAACAATCACCAATTTTCCTGCACCACTTCACCTGTCCCTCGTACACCTCAAACTCTTTTTCAAAGGGGGCATCGGTATAAAACACCTTGATCTCTAACTCATTTTCTTTGGATATTGAGCTTTGAGAGTACAATCCCATCCCGCTATAGGAGACATTAATGGCATAACCCTTTACACCTTTGCTTTTCCTAAGGGGCTTTATTTCAAGGCATGCCACCAGAGTGGGCCTTCTAAATTTTCGTCTTTCCTCAATCATCCTCCCCTTCCATAGGTCCAGATGACCCCCCCTCTGTAAGGTTTTTTTAGAGGGGTGTGGCTTTTTAAAAAAAGTTTCTCGATTTATTCCTGCCATTTGTTTGATCCAAAAATTTCATTTTTCCTATATATTAAAGCAATTATTGAACCAAATGGATTTGAAATGTTTTTCATGGATTTGCTTTTAAAGTTTTTTAAACCGATTGCCTCTTAAGGGGAAAAAAGTACTCAATTAGATGAAACCTGATGAAGTTTTCAATCAACTTATTGCGTTAAAAGATTGAAACCAAGATCCAAAACCCGGTTTTTATTTTTAAAAGAGATAAAAACAATCTGACCAACCCTTCTTTTAAAAGGGAACCGAAAAATGGTTAAAAACAGTTTCTTAACTACACCCCAAGTAAAAAAGACTCTTTTTTAGAAATTTTCCTTTAAAATTTAAGGGGTTACAAAATAGGCAAATATCTGCCTAGTAAAAGTTAAAAATTAACCATTTTCTTGGTTTTTTATTTTAAATGATTGGGTTTTCTCCTTCAAAAATGTGAGGTCAGATAGTTGGTCTAGTATTGATTTCAATGGAGAATGGTAATTATTCCACAATAAGTGGCAGTTCGAGCCAAAAACGGGTTCCTTGTGTGGGTCTGCTTTCAAAACCCACGCATCCTTTATGATTTTCAGCCACTGACTTGGCAATCTTCAAACCAAGGCCCAAACCATTCTGAATTTCCCCCTGATTTCTCTGCCCGTTATAAAACATTTCAAAAAGTTGGTTTTGTTGTGATAAGGGAATTCCAATTCCAGAGTCTGCTACTTCAACCCGGACCAGTTGATCAACGGGAAAGACTTTTATTTCAATGCCACCCCCATTGGGTGTAAATTTATGGGCATTGGATATAAGATGCCGCAAAGCTAAAAGGAGCTGGAAACGCCTTCCCTTAACATAAATTGTGTTGGAGTCTATAGAATTTAAAATTAACTTTTGTTCTTTATTTTCAATCCTTTTCTGGAATTTCAGTACGGCCTCCTGGATCACCTCAATTAGGTTTACTTCTTCTTCAAACTGTTCGGTTTGAACAAGATAATTTAGGTCTTCATTTAAATCATTGAGATATTCAGCTTGGTGGACAATTTGTTGGAGGTAGTCCGACAAAGGGGTTGATTTGGAAGGAATTAAATCCTGCTTAATCAGGTTAGAGAAACCTGAAATAATTGAAACAGGAAGCCGCAGGGAATGGGACAGGGTAATGGCCATATCCCTCTTAAATTTCTGAACCTCGTGGTTGATTTTTTCCTTTTTTTCTTTTCTATTTAGGATGTTTCGAATACAAGCGTGGAGATCTTCGTTATTTAATGGGTTTAAAATATATTCCACAAGGCCGTTTTCCAGTTCTTTCTCAGGCAAAGAAAACCCAAGGGTTTCCATAATAAAAATAACCGGGATGGAAAGGGTTGAAGGGTTATTTTGTAAATCCATTAAAAAAGAAAAATTATCAGAAACACTCTGGCGGGTATCAAAAATAATGAGATTTGGGAGACAAGCAATGGCTAACTCCTTTAATTCCCTCCTGTTCTGGGCGGTAATCACATTGTAATGCCCAAAATAAAGTTTTTGCCTTAAATCAAGCCTGTTGTGTATATCAAAAGAAAAAATAAGAACTTTTATTGGACCGATTTCTTGAGGCATTTTTGCATTACCCCCCTTAAATAGGTAAGAAGAAAATTCTCACCCATAAGAAATGCAAATTAAATGCCAAAAAGAAAAGAAATTTCAACTAAGGGAGGGGAAAAACAAATTTACTTTTGTGCCCTGGCCGGGTTTGCTTTGAATTTCAATTTTTCCGTGATGTTCCTCAACAATTCTTTTACAAATGGCCAGGCCTAACCCAATTCCTTTTTCCTTGGTAGTTGTAAAATCTTCAAACAGGTTTTCAATTCGCTCGGGAGAAATACCCATACCGGTATCGGACACCGATATCTCGGTGACCTTACCAAGATCCTGTGCTTGTGTTTCATTACCGGAAATAATGAGTTTCCCCCCTTTTGGCATGGCCTCAATGGCGTTGTTTACCAGGTTTCCTAGAACCCGGTCTAAAGCAAATCGGTCCGCCTGAATCTTCAAAGAGGGAAAATCGCTTTGAACACTGATCGAAATGTTCCGAATTCCCCCTTCCGTTTTTGCCGGTTGATCGTCAAATACACATCTCGGGTGGTTTCGATAGGGTGCAAGGAATTCCTCCATCAATCGGGAGAACTGAATCGTGATCGGGTAAAGGGGTTTGGGTTTGGATAGTCGAAGTAAATCATCAAGAAATTGATTGAGTTTTAAAAGCTCCCTCCGGGTCACTTTTTCAAAAGTCTGGTGATCAGGGTCCCCTTTCCCAAGACGGGAAGCCAATTGGGCAGCATTTTCAAGATTTCTAATCGGGTGCCTCAAATCATGAACCAACCCGTTTGCAATCCGGCCAATGGTAACAACCCGTTCTTGCCGCCGGATATTCTCCTGCAATTGAACCAAACGCCCGGTCATTTCATTAAACGTTTCTCCTAACTCCTGGAATTCATCCTGTGATAAAATTTGAACCTTATTTTTTAAGTTTCCTTTTCCCACTTCTCTGATTCCGCGAATGAGTTCACGAATGGGATCCACCACATACCGCTTTCCCCCCAACATCCCAACCATCACCATAAGAAAAAGGAATCCTCCCCCAAACCAGGTCAATTGCCAGGTCAAGCGGATGGCGGGTGCATACGCTTCACGGGTGGGTTGTTCAATCACCATGACCCAACCCAAACCACGGATCGGGACGGAAACCCCGATTTTCTCCTCCCCCTGATCATCTCCGTAGACCGCAGCCCCGGTCTTCCCATTAAACGCCTCCCCGACCACCAGGAGATCACCCATCAATTCCTGTTGAAGGACCTTCTCTTTTGCAGTTCCTAACCCATGGGCAATCAGATGGCCTTCTTCAGAGACCACCAGGGCATACCCTTCCTCACCGATCCGGATACCGTCCACCAAATTCCACATTTCAACCAGGTTAAGCTCCCCCCAAAGAGCCCCTTCAACCTTTCCCAACGCCTTTAAGGGAACCCCAATCACCATGCTGGGAACAAAATTTTCAGAAATAAAAACCTCTGAGCGGTAAACCCCGCCCGACAGAACCGTTGATACCCCTTTTTCCGAATGTTTATTCCGATCTGGCACCTCCAAACGGCTGGTGGAAATTATTTTTCCGGAAGGATCGGTCAAATCGATCGATTCAAATTGTCCGAATTGAATCACATAGTTCTTTATCATTCGTTCCTTTTGCCATTGAAGGAGATCGGTTTTACCGATATTCTGGCCAAGGGCTTCCAAAATATCGATCCCATGGTGTACATATTGGGCAATTTGGTCCGCGGCCCTTTTCGCTATCTCCTGATTTTCCTCAACCACGATCTTTCTGGCCATATCCTGGGAAGTCAACACCGCAATGGCCCCAAACACCGCCAATGGTAAAAGGGAAGCAAACACCAATAAGACAATCAATTTTTTGGAAACGTTACTCATTTTGAACGCTATGCTTTTGCTCCTGTTTGGGAACATACCATTCGCGAACATTTGAAAGGGGACCCAAAGAGCTGATTTTTACACCGCGAAAACGGTTGTGGATTCCCACCAGATAATTGGTCCAGAACAGATAAATTCCAGGGGGATCTTCTCGAATCTCTTTCTGGTATTTGAAATAGGCCTTCCTCCTTTCATCACTATCCAGACTCACTCGCCCTTCTTCTAAAAATCGATCCACTTTAGGGTTCATATAGGATGACACATTAAATCCATTTTTCATTTGTGACGAATGCCAGTGCTTATAACTAAAATCGGGATTACCCCGGTCTGTAATCTCCGGGAAAAAAGATTGAAACTGCTTTTTAAACAAAAAGTCCATCTGGGCGGCATCAAAAAGCGTTATGTTCATTTTGATTCCAATGTCATATAGGTGTTGCTGGACCAAAAGCAATGTTTTTTCTTTTAAATCATCTCCCCTATTGACATGAACCGAAAATTCAAACGGCTTTCCCTTTTGTTCTATAAGATAATCCCCGTCACGGTCCTCCCATCCGGCCTCCTTCAAAAGTGCAATGGCCTTTTGAGGATTAAATTCGTACGGGTCCACTTCCGGATCAAATGCCCATGATCCCGGGAAAATAGTCCCTTGGGCAACCTCCCCCTGCCCATGCAGGACTTTTTCAATGATTTCTTTTTTATTCACCGCATAATTTAAAGCCTGACGGATTTTTTTGTCTGAAAAAAGATCATTTTCCAAATTAAAAGCAATAAGGTAATAATAAGGCTTTGGAACGGAAAAAACATTAAAAGAAGGAACCTGTTTTAGACTCGCAAAATTCCTAGGGGTGAGGAAAAAAAAGAAGTCCACTTCACCGGCAATCAATTTTGCCCATGCGGCTTCCTGACTTAAAAAAAAATTAACAATAATCCCGTCCAGGAAAGGCCTTCCTAAAAAATAATCCGGGTTGGCCTTAAGGGCGATTTCTTTTTTAGACCAAGTTTTTATATTAAAAGGGCCGGTCCCAATAGGATGTTTATTAAATGGGGTGGTGAGGAGGTCCTCCCCCTCTAAACGGTGTTTGGGTAAAATACCGAAATCAAGGGACTGAAGAAAGGAAGAATTGGGTCTCTCCAGTTCAATTTGAAATTTATACTCCCCCGTTTTAGAAATCTTCTTTATAAACTGGAATATAAAATTAAATGGGCTCCCACGGGGCAAAGATTGAATTTTTTCAAAAGTAAAAACAACATCTTCCGCGTTAAGCTCCTCTCCATCATGGAAATGGATACCTTTTTTTAAGACAAAATTCCAGATCAAACCATTTTCGGAAGGTTCCCAGGAAGCAAGCAATTTAGGTTTTACCTCAAAATGTTCATCTAAATTCACCAAACTGTCAAAGATGATATCACTGAGGTTGGCCGAGAATGTTGTGGATGTCAAAAGAGGATTAATGGAAGAGGGAGTTTGAGATTCAGAAATAATTAAAAAATCGCCAACGCTTTTTTCTTCAATGGATGACCTAGGGGTGCAGGAAAGCCCTATAACCACTCCCAGGAGAGAAATTAGGCAGGTAAGAATTTTTTTTTTCATCCACTAAGGATAGGAAGTCCTGCTTTTAAAGTCAATTCTTTCTAAAAAAGAAAGGGATCTAAAAAGATCCCTTTCCTTTATTAAAGCCATATTTTTTAAAAAACCCTACCCCACGAACCATGTGCAATAAGCTCTTTTAATCTTTACCTTCCGTTCTCCTTTTTTAACAATTTTCATTTCGATGGTTCACCCCCTCTCCTCTCCTGTTTTTATAATCCCTTGAAAATCCGGGATTGGCATTAACTTGGGCTAACACCCTCCTCTTCCTTTATATATTCCCTTTTAACCAATTCCAGGGCAACGTTTTCAAAATAGGGTTTCTCACATGCAACCTTTTCAAAATCTCCGGATTGAGTCACAGAACTTCCACGGCAACCCCCGCCACAAAGGGGACGGTAAGAGCAGGGCTGACAAAATGAATCGTTCCAAAGATCCACAGTCATAAACCGCGTTCCTTGATAGTTACTTTGAGGTTGATGAATATTTCCTGTCACATATTCTTCCCTTCCCACTAAAGCAGGACATTTGTAGATTTTCCCCCACGGATCAATGGTGTAGGTATTTTCCCGTGTGGCACAGCAGGGTCCGATTGCAATGCCATCTTTTGTTTTAAACCCTCTCTTTTCCACCTCATCCCTCAACCATAAAATATCGGAAACATCCATGTCCGAAAAAGTACAGCTATGGCCACTGTCCATAGAATTATTTAAAACCGGAAGTTTGTTGGTGGAAGATAAGATCGGCTTAAAGGTAATGTCGGAAATATCCTCCGGGGTAAAACCCAATGCAACCAGCTGATCTAAAAGCCTTGGAATACTTTCCTTGGTTGACTCATCAAAGTTCCCTCCGATTGAAATAGGCGCTTTACCTTTTAAAGCCACCAGGTTTTTTAAAATGGCGTTGAAACTTCCCTTTCCGTTTCTATACTGGCGTTTTGAATCATGGGCGGCCTCATCGCCGTCTAAGGTGACTTTAACCCGTTTTAGGCCCAAGGGAACAAGCTCCTGAATTACATCTTCAGATAGAAGGACCCCATTGGTGATGATGCTGATATCCAACGCAACTCCCCGCTGGGTTGCAAGGAGATTTAAATAACGGCTTATTGAGTAGCAGGCCTTTAGATTAAGTAGGGGTTCTCCTCCAAACAGTGTGAGCTGGAGGACATGGGGACGGACCTCATCCAATTTCGTGGCTACCCATTCCCCCATCCCACGGCAGGTTTCTTCAGACATAAACCCTTTGAGATCAATTCCTTCCTCAAAACAATAGGTACATCCTAAATTACAAGCAGAGGTGGTTAAAACTGTAATATCCAGACTGGTTGAATCAAATTTTAGTTTTTGAAACCAATATTCAAGTTCCCTATCTTCATTTATTTCTTTCTCTACAATTATTCCAAGCTCATGAAGTGTTTGAAGGGAATTGCGTTCTTCTTGGGTATACTCTTCTAATTTATTGTTGCGGTGATCATTAAAAATTAATTCCTTTATTGAGTCATTAATAATGACACGGGAATCGGTAAAGGTATTAAATAAAAGAAACTCCCCCGGTATAGGGAATTTGGGAATGAGAACATTAAATTTGGAAGGCTTGAACATCGTGACCCCTCTCTGAGAAAAGTTATTTAAACGGCTCATCGTGGAAGTGAGTGGGTAAATTTTGTCATTACCCGCCTGTCCGGCGGGCACTTGCAGGCAGGGGAAAGCGGAAATCCAGGCCCTTCCCGTCATTCCCGCGAAAGCGGGAATCCAGAAGATGTTGATTTTTTGAA
>DASWJH010000109.1 GCA_036397255.1 Nitrospiria bacterium | reverse complement strand
GTAGCTCCTGAGATGGGGTTGCTATTGAAATCGAGAACGGTGACGGTAATGGTGGAGGAGGTATCTCCATCGGCAGGCAGGCTGATGGGTGCGGCCACAACAGTTGACCTAGTGGGATCGGGATCCCCTACAGTAAAGCTCACTGTAGCCATATTATTAATATTGATTGTTCCATTAACCGTGGCGCTGATAACGGCATCGCCAGCCAGAGTGGAGGAGACAAACCCTGTGATCTGACCGTTGGCATCAGTGGCCCCAACGGGCTGGAAAATCGCATCCACATCGGTGCTGCGGTCTGAGTCTAATGTTACCGTAGCTCCTGAGATGGGGTTGTTATTGAAATCCAAAACAGTAACCGTAATAGTGGATTGTGTGTCCCCATCGGCAGGCACGCTGCTGGGTGCCGCCACCACTGTGGAGGTGTTGGGATCAGGTGAGGCAACGGTAAAAGTAACTATTGCGGTATCTACCACATTGACCGCACCGTTAATGGTAGCGCTGATAACGGCATCGCCAGCCAGAGTGGAGGAGACAAACCCTGTGATCTGACCGTTGGCATTCGTGGTCCCTGTGGGTTGGAAAATATTGTCTGTTCCACGGTTTGAGCTTAATGTCACAGTAGCTCCTGAAATGGGGTTGTTATTGAAATCCAAAACAGTAACCGTAATAGTGGATTGTGTGTCCCCATCGGCGGGTACGCTGGTAGGTGAAGCAACCACAGTGGAGGTGTTAGCCTCCGGGATATCGTTATCAACAACCGTATAGGTATGAAGGACTGTGGCCCCGAGTCCGGCGTTCACGGGGTTGGAGAGCGTGACTTCGATGGTTTCATCGGGTTCATTCAAGAGATCATCGACGATGGTGACGGCAATACTCTGAGAGGTAGAGCTCGCTGGAAAGGTGAGTGTACCGGCGGCTAAAGTATAATCGGTTCCTGATCCTAAGGCGGTGCCACCGGTAACTGCATAGTCCACGCTCACCGCCTGACTGCTTGCCACAGACAATGAGACGCTCAGATTGGCAGGCGTAACCGATTCATCTCCGCTGGAGCTGGCCAGATCAAAGGACACTGTGAGGGGGATGGTTGTAAAACTGCTGTTGAAAGAACCATCCGCCTGGTTTCCTGCCAACTGTTTTCCCGAAGTATCCGTAATCCCAGTTGTGAGTTTAATGGTGTAGGTTGTTCCGGGATCAAGTGGGTCAAAGGACGAAAAAAAAGCTAAAAGGCCAGATTCTCCCGGAGTAACTAATCCTGGAACGGTTGATTTTGTAGTTTCGTTTGTTACCGAGAAGGAATTTCCGGAAAGAGTGGTGACCCGGATGGGTTCAGAAAAACGGATTATTCCCCCTTTCAATGCATCGTTTGGATCTACTCCTGTTTCTCCATTGAATGGGATTATCTGATTAACGACAGGGGAAGTTGAATCCATTAACCCAAAATCAAAAAATTCAGTAGAAGCCAATGGGCTTGTCCCATCATTTCCCCCGATGATCAATAATTTCCCATCGGAGAGTAATGTGGCCGTATGCCCGTAACGGGGTGAACTTAATGTATTCATAATCGTTGTAAAGTTTCCGGTATTCGGATCAAAGATCTCTGCCGTATCTGTTACACCGGATGAATTCTCTCCACCTAAAATTAAAACACTCCCATCGGGGAGAAGCGTTGCGGTATGGCCCCTTCGCTCGACCAGCATGCTGTTTCCTATGGGATTAAAGGATCCGGTGGAGGGATCAAAAATCTCGGCAGAGGAAAGAATGGTTGAACCGTTTTGTCCGCCGGTGATGAGCATTTTTCCATCCGGGAGGAGGGTTGAGGTGTGATCAAACCGTGGGCTTGACATGGGTTGTACCGGGGTAATGGTTTCGTTGATTCGGTCAAAAATATCAGCGTTGGAAAAAGTGCCGGAGGCATTTTGGCCTCCCGTGATGAGAAGACTGCCATCTGAAAGAAGTACCGCTCCATGCCCCTGGAGCAGCGAAGCTACGGTAGGGGTGATTAAAGTTGCCTGTCCGTCAGTGAGTCGGATTTTCTCTAAAGTGAGGGTAAGGGTATTAGTTGTATCCCGCCCTGCTATCAGGAGTGTGTCTTGATCGGGCAGGAGCGTTGCAGTATGCTCGGCCCGAGGGGTGGACAAGCCGGTTCCAAAGTCGCTGAACGTCCGCGTGTTTGGATCAAAACGTTGTACTTTGACCGTGGGACCGCTGTTATCCTCACCACCGGTAACCAGGACCTGACCATCCGGGAGAAGTGTTGCAGTGTGACCGGACAGGGGAGACCCTAATGGGTCAACAACATGCAATTCAATGAAGTCCATGGCAGCCCGAAATATGACCACCGCATCACCGATTCCGATTCGGCCGTCCGGGTTGGAAACCACCTGCCCATTGGCATCCACAACCACTTGGCCACTGCCATCAACAAGGAGAGGGGCCACGTCACCATCCTGCAATTCCTGGAGAGTGGGCGGCGGCTCGAGTCCTACGACCATGCGAAGCCCTATTAAGGCGTCTCCCATATCTACTATTCCATTTGGGGCGCCTCGAGGGGCAATATCTCCAACCAACCCATAAGAGATTTTCGGCAGGCAAACCATCGATGTCAGAATAAAAAAGAGAAAAGGAAGTACTGCTTTCTTTTGAGTTATGGGGTTCATCTTTTTCCCACTTGGAAAATTAAGGACCGGCGGTTACTGACATTAGCACTTGATCTGTTTGAACTGTCCGTCCGGAGAGATCTTTTACGTCAAGCGCTGACATTTGAAAGGCTTCCGTATCCGGGGCACCGGAACCAATGACCTGAAAAGTCAAGGTCATTACCGTTCCGGGACTGAACCCATCGGCTTTGATTAAGCCTATTTTTACCCACCCTTTTTCAGGTTTTGAGTTCGGCATCACCATCGCTCCAGAAGCCGAACCGGCGGCAGTGACGCTCTCAAATGTAACTATTTGATTGTTATATTCGATGATGAAAGAGACTGCGCCCATCACAGGTGGGCCGAAAAGCTCGATGGTGAGAATGATGCGTGAAAGAGGGGCTGCCTGAGAATTTCGAGAAGAGGGGTCCCCCATTGGGGAAAACGTTAAGGTAAAAATAAATAGGGGCAAAAGGAAAAAAAGATTCCATCGGGGAGGGATGTGGGGTTTTAATTTCATTTTTTGATTTTGACCTTATTGATTTGTGACAGAAACGCTTGTACCCACTTGGGAAGTAATATCCTGCCCATTAATATCGGTGACTTTAAGAGAAGTAATAGGATATGTTCCCCCAGAGGGGATTCCCGTCCCGTTATTATCAAAATTTAATTCCAGAAAATCTCCCGCGGGGGACCCTTGAGGAGCAATAATTCCGATAGTGACCTGATTCCCATCAATTTTAACTCCATTGGCTGTGTCCAAGGACCAAATTCCTAGCGGAGAAGCTCCTGAAAAAGACACCAAAGTTTCATCGTAATCAATTGATAACAAAACACCCCCAATATCGGTCCGTGTGGTCCCAGTGAGTGTTATTGTGACGGTACTTGTTAAAGGGATGGACCGTTCCACTCCGACGGTTTCTGTTGCGCCAACCTTAAATACATTGAAATCTCCCCCTGCATTACTTGTTTTCTGAATAAAATCATCAAAACCGTTGACGCTGTCCAGGCCATTTAAACTAAGGAAGACATCTACTCCCGTGCTTGGGGGAAGAAGATTTGCAAGGTCTGGAGGAAGAGTGGGAAGGGTTAGGGTTGTTGTGGAATGCGGGTCTAAAACGAGTTCCCAATTGTTGTCGCTATTCGCTGCTTCCCAAAGAAAATTTACCAGAGCAAGATCAAGTTTACCAAGGTCCGCTCCTGACTGGCTCCAGGAGATTACATTTTCACTTAGATCTCTGGACAGGGTATCAATGGAAAGGTCGGGAAGGTTAAAATTGAAATTTGTTGGGGCAGTGGAGGAAATTTGACTCAAAGTCTTCGAAGACAGTGTCGGGGTTTCGAATGTCCCGACACGAAATTCAAAACCCTCCGCACCAGAAATCTCACACAATTCAAAACCTCCTTCAGTGATGGGATTTGAAATTGATGTCTGAAATTGGCGAAAGACAACCCCTTTTCTAAAGATGTTAATGTCCAATGGAATTACAGGCTCGGAAGCATCGAAGGGGATAAAAATCGGATTATCGGGGGTGGAAAAAGATTGGAAGGTATTTATGGGATCGGGATCCAGGTCAACCAAAGACCCGCACCCAAGAATTCCCCCCGTTCGATCAATGGCTTTTCCAATTAAACTATACTTTAGATCTGACTGAATTTGATCAATTTCAAATCCCGGAAAACTTGCCACCGTATTGCTTGGGAATGAGAATTCATTTTGAAAGCCTCCTGTGAATAGCTCAGCAAAGCCTGTTCCTGTTGGAAGATTTGTCAGATTTACGTCTACTGTCAAAAGCGGAGGAAGATTAAAATCAAAGGTATTAATCATTAGGGTGTAAGATCCGGAACGAACATTCATAAAAGTAAAGAGATCATTGAAGTCGATTTCCAGTGAGGTGGAACCTTGGTTAAGGATGGAAAACGAAATTCTCGTGGTTCCAATTTCACCGAAATCAGCAATTCCACTGGCATTTGTGGTTGAGTCTTCGATGAGATTTCCAGTAACCGGATCATTGAGGAATACTCTTATATTGGGAGCAGGTACCGGACCGGAAAGACCGGATTTAAGAAGCGTCAGGATAAAGTTGGTTGGGGAGACATCTGTAACAAAAATGGTGACCGGGGTTAGGACGTTGGGAATTAGGTCAACCGGATCACTTTGCCCTTGAAATAAAACATTTCCATTTGAATCCAGTCCACGAGCAATAAAAATTCGTTGGTCGCCTGAGGGAACGACTACATCCAAGGTAACAATTTGCCCTGGCGTTACATCGGCCGTTGCAGTTTTTACTATGTTTCCAACGGAATCCCTTAGGTCCAGTAATAGTCCGCTTAGATTGGTTACCTGGAGGCTGACAGAAGAAACTGAATTTGGCGCGGGAGCAAAGGATTGAGATTTTTCTGATGCTAAGGAGGGTAGGTTTTTGGACGGAATTTTTAGGGAAACGTTCACGGGAGTGGTATTTCCTGATTCTGGTCCCCCAGAACCACAAGCGGTTAAAAAGAGAAAAATCAGCAGATATATTGGAACTGATCTTTGAGACAACCGAAGCATCATTTTAACAACCTTTTCTTTTTAAAAAAAATCCCATCAAAAAATTTCCAGCTTTATGGAAAATCCACCGTGACCGTTACATGGGTATCACCTCCCCCGCCTCCCTCAGTTGGCACTTGTGGTATAGGGGGGGTGGGTGGAATCCCTGTTTCTTCACCCTCCACCGGACCTGAAAAATCCGAATCTTCAAAATCTCCCTCTTGCAACAACGCCTGTTGGGTTCCTCCTCTTTGTCCGGGCAGAGAGGTCACCGTTTCCATGGAAACGTCAGATCCCGGAGCTTCCGTTCCCTTGGGTATTTCCTGGGCGACCTGATCTTTGATTTCTGTTTTTACAAGTAAATTTCCTAATAGCTTTAAATCAATGGGAGCCGCTGGAGTGGGGGATTTTCCCTCTTCCACCATTGTGTATTGATTTTCGCCGAGCAAAACAGATCCCTTTATTTTTGAATTTTCGTTTTTAGCTTCGACCAAGCCCTTTGACCCAATATTGACAATCCCGGTTAAACCTTTTTCGTTTAACCCTTTTTTATCTTTTTCGTTCCAAACGATAAAATAGGTTCCCCGGGCTGCGGCCACTGCAGTGGGGGTATGGATCTCAAACCTTGAATCGGGACCTCCGAAGAATTTTCCAACCAGAGCCCTGACGGATCCGCTGACCAAATTTAAAACCGTACTTCGCTTTCCTTGGTCTGGATCAAAGATGTTTTCGTTGATTTCCAGACGAGAATTCTCCCCCAGTGTTAAAATGCTGTCATCCTCAAAAAGCAGTTTCAGTTTG
Source organism: Nitrospiria bacterium (assembly GCA_036397255.1). Classification (NCBI taxonomy): domain Bacteria; kingdom Pseudomonadati; phylum Nitrospirota; class Nitrospiria; species Nitrospiria bacterium. The sequence goes on along the minus strand of DASWJH010000109.1, from coordinate 21,538 downwards.
GCTTCTTTTTTGGTTTCATAAAGGTCCTTAAAAAGCACCGAACCTCCTAATTTCACCAATTCAATATTCAATTGCCCGGGGTGAATGACATGGGCCTCCCGTTGGACTGCGGTCACGTTTCCAATCATTCCAGAGGATTGACCCTTGGCATCTCCACAAAAAGCCGTGACAATCAATGAACCGATAAATATGAGAAAAATACCTTTTAATTTCATCTGTTCCCCTTTTCCCTAAAAGGCCCCTGAAAAAATAACCGAGACAATATGGCGGTCATAATCAAATACCGGAAGATTTGAATCGTTTTTATCATAGATATATTGGACCGTAGCGGTAACCCATTTCCCCAGGGTTTTGGCGAGATTGGCATTATAGGTCTGAATTTTGTCTTCCCTTTCGGATTGGGTGGGAGATGAGGAGTTGGGGTGTTTATAATCCTGATGGGTATAATCGATTCCCATATCAAAAGTCAGTCCATTGAAAGGAGGTAAACGAAGTGCCCCAAAAAACTTATGTCCCTGATAATCCCAATCATCCTGGGTAGGGGAATCCCCAGTGAGTTCGCGATCGTAGGTGTAGCCCATCCGAATCCGTCCGGTTTTAGCAAATCCCACTGATTGGGTGATACTCGCAAGATGATTGTTTCCATCCCGATCCGAGTTTGTGGAAAAGGAAGATGTATTTTTAAAGTCCTTGGAGGAAAAACCATAAGAGAGGTAGGTTTTTAATCTTGGGGTTTCTTTTATGGTCAGGAGCGGTTTGATGGTATGAGACAAAAGAAAAGAATCCCCATCTACCAATGCAAAATTAAATTTATAGGGGATTCTCAACTGCCATCTTTTCTGATGGTACTGGACAAATGCCGATCCCCCATGGTTTTGGACATTAAATGCATTGAGTTCCGTGTGAAAGCTTTGGTAAAAATCATAACTTGCTCCTCCGGACCATTGAGACCTTTCAAAGATTCGGTAACCCCCCCGTCCAAATATCACAAACCGGTGATCGTGCTGTTGAGAAATTCCTGTAGGAAGGGGGGATCCTCCGGGAAGTAAAACCACATTGCTGTCGTATTGGTAGGCTGTGCTTAAGGTGACATCCCAGGGTTTTGCTTTCTTTTTATGTGGTTCTAAGTTTTTCAAAAATTCTTGGGCGGATCGAGCGACCTCTGAGGCAGGGTCAATCCTGACTACTTCCTGGAGTTCATCCCTGGCTTCCTCCACTAAACCGCGGTGATAAAAACCTACTCCTGCGTAATAATGGGCGGTTAGTCCTAGATCCGGAGCAAGGACTGCGGCCCGCAGAAATTTAGGAGAAGACCGCTCATAATCTCCTCTATGGTGGTAAGTAAGACCTTGGTAATAGGGAATAAGGGGGTTACCCGGGTCTTCTTTTTCGGCTTGCTGTAAATTTTGAAGCGCATCTGGATATTTTTTTAATTCGTATTCCACTATTCCCAAATTAAAATGAGCCCGCCCATATGAAGGGTCCAGCTTCAGCACCTTCTTTAAGTTGGTTTCAGCTTCTTGGTTTCTTCCCGCTTTGTTCAAGGCCACCCCAAGATAGTAGGTTGCGTCGAGGTCATTGGTTTTTTCCCTTAAAGCTTCAGTGAGATCTTGAATCGCTTGGGAGTATTTTTTTTGATTAAGGGCCGAAACCCCTTTAGAAAGGTAAAGGTCATAGCCCAATAAAGGGGGAGCGGCTTGATTTTCCTGGGCATGAGAACTCAGGGGGGTAAATATGATCGAACCGAAAAGAACAATAAGAGAGGAGAGACTTCGCAGGGAATTCATAAGCAGGTTTCGGTAAACGGTTTGGGCAATTATCTTTAAGATATTTTCAGCGCAAGCCAAAATACGCCTGAATCCTACCCTTGTAAAGTAAATTGAATCAATCCCTTCTTTTGGCGGGTGAATACAAAAGAAAAGATGGTTGTGTTTCCTTTCAGATAAACTACCCTTATTTTTTAAACAGTTATTATAGCTTAAGATATTCTTTTCCCATGTTTGCTCCTCTCAAGAAAGTGAATTTATGTGGGGGGGGTCCAGGGATCTAAATTGATTCTCCTCCAATTTTGATTTTAAATTCAAAGCAATTTAAATTCCCTTTTTTTATAAAAAGGAAAAAAAAGTATAACTTATTGTTTTTAATATGGATTGCCCTTAAACGGTCAGGGGAGATTTACACCAGGAATTTAGTTTTTATGAAAGAAATGTCAGAGAAAAGAGAAAAAAGTCATTATTTCAGGAAAAAATGTGTTGATGATAAATTGGAATCTCAGACTGGGATGGGGATAGGGTGAAAAGCTAGTTTGAGTGATTATCTAGCTACCCGGAATTTTTTTTCCACATAAATGGGTTTAAAAAAACATAGAAATTAACGGGTGGGTATTTTTTGTAAGGACGATGGTTAAGAAATTTATTTTTACGGTCTCTTTGGTTTTTGGAAACTAATTTTTACCCCTTCTCTTCCTATTGCCTCCTGGAGAAAAAAGAGTTTTGCTTTTCAAGAAGGACCATTTCCACGCGACGGTTACGTGCCCTGTTTTGGGGGCTATTATTTGGAACGATGGGGCGGGTATCCGCATATCCTGCTATGAAAAAACGCTCGGGATTTAAATCTCCTTTTTGAAGCAGGTAGTTCAAAACGGTGACCGCCCTTTCCAGGGAAAGTTCCCAGTTGGAATTATTACTGGGATGTTCTGTTCCCAGGCTATTGGAATGTCCTTCGATTCTGACCTGGTTAGGAATTTGTTGAAGCAGTTGTGTCAGTTCGTCTAACAAAGGGTAACCCTGGGATTGGATTTTGGAGTTCCCCGAACTGAATAATACGGAATCGGGTAGTCGAATGACAATTCCCCGCAAATCGGTTGAGACTTGAAAGATTCTTTTTCCTCCCTTACTGTACAGTAGTTTTTTGATCTGGCTGGGAGACAAGGTGGGGGGTCTTACCTTGATAAATTTTTCAATGATTTCCGGTTCTGAAACCGGGTTCCCCGCGCCAAGCTCTTGGGTCGAAATTCCCCCCTCCCTAAAGTGTCCGAGAACTTCCTGTAATTTCCCCTTGTCCATGGATTTCATAGAGAAAAGAAGAGCGAAAAATGTGAGGAGAAGGGTGAGAAGGTCGGCAAAGGTGTTCATCCATGCATTGGGATCAAATTTTTCCTCCCCGCCTTTATCCTTTTTAGCCATTGGCTGAACCAGCTCCGACGATGATGATGTTGACCCGGCGGTTTTTTCCTCGGTTTTCCGATGAATCATTAGGAAAGAAGGGCTGATACTCACCATAGCCAACGGCGGTTAACCGTTCCGGGGTGATGGAATATTCCTCCAAGAAAAAACGCAATACGGAAGTGGCACGTGCAGCGGAGAGTTCCCAATTGGATGGGAATTCTTTGGTTGAAATGGGTCGATTATCCGTGTGTCCTTCAATGATTAAGGGCCAAAAAGATTTCTTAAGAACGGGGCCAATTTTTTTAAGAAATTGTTTTGCCTGGCTGTGAAGCTGGCCCTTTCCGGGAGGGAACAAAACATCATCCGAGAGATGAATAACCAAATCATTTCCACGATTAATTATTTCCACATCTTTTGGCAGTTTCTCTTCTCGGAGAATTTCTTCTATGAGTTTTCTGAATATTGTTCTACTTTTGCCCGGTATACTGATCGGACCTCCGGGGGCGGAAAGATCCTTCCCTGGTGTGATCTGTAAACCACCCGGAAGAATGCTAAAGGTTCCCATCAGAGAACTTAACGCCTTTTTGGTCTTGATGACGCTTTCAGTGGCTATGGAGTTGATGTAAACAAAAAAGACCAAAAGAATAAGGTTCAGGGCCACCATCATGACCCGAATATCACCCACCGGACCTTCTTCTTCATTTTTTTTCTTTTTGGCCTATAGGGGGGAGGGTTTATCCAGAACCTTTCCGGCTTTTTGGAGGGATAAAAGATTGTAACTTTTGTTCCATAATGCGGGGGTTTTCTCCTGAAGCAATGGAGATGACCCCTTCCATGATCAGTTCTTTGACTAACATTTCTTCTTTGCTTCGTGTTTTCAGCTTTCCTGCGATGGGAAGAAAAATGAGGTTGGCCACCAGGGTCCCGTAAAATGTGGTGAGGAGAGCAACCGCCATTGAGGGTCCGATCTGACTAGGGTCTTCAAGGTTTTGGAGCATTTGCACCAACCCGATCAATGTTCCGATCATACCCAAAGCCGGAGCAAAGGTTCCGATGGTGACAAAAACTTCCGCCCCCAATCTGTGCCGGTCCGAAGAGTATTCAATATCTTTTTCCAAAACGTTTCGAACTGAATTAATTTCTATACCATCCACAACCAGTTGCAACCCTTTTGCGAAATATTGATCCCCGACCTCCTTGATGGAGGATTCCAGAGCCAATATCCCTCCTTTTCTGGCTTTACCGGAAAGGTCCACCAGGGTTTTAATGAGGGCCATAGGGGGCTTTAGTTTATTAAAGAAAGCATTTTTTGCGACGATGACTACCCCACATCCTTCAGGGGATAATTGATGAGTGTAGCTCCGATGGTTCCTCCGATGACGATGAGAAGGGAAGGGCGTTCCAAAAAATCATCAGGCTCCCCCCTGAGAGAATTCCAAACATAATTAGAAAGGTGGCTGAAAACAATCCGATAACGGTTGCCAAATCCATTTAGTTTTTCCTTTTAAAATTTATTTATCGAAGTTTTTCCCGTTGTAATTCCATTTGCCGATTTAGAACATAACGGATAATCATTTCCCGGTCTGATTCCTTGATGGTTTCGAATTCCATTCCAACTTCAAATTCAGGGGTTGAGTCCGCATTTCCCTTCCTTGGGACACATCGAATCACCTCACCTGTAATTCTCATTTCACTATAGGGGATAATGGGAAGAATGAGTTGAATTTCAAGTTTGGTTTTAGAGGAATATGATTCTTTTGTTAAACATTTCATCCCGGTGGCGCTTAGGTTTTCAATAAATGCGGACCGAGAGAAAACCGCGGTTTCCTGTTCACTGTTTAAAATTTTAATAATAAAGTTCAATTTCCAATCGATACATTGGAGCAGTTCCAGTAATTTTGGATCCATGTCGTCACGGGACCGCAACCCATTTTCTCAAAAATCGGGGCTGGGAATACAAAACTTCTGAAAGAAGTTTTTCTCTTTTTTCTCGAATTCTTCTGTGGGGGCAAAATTCAGGACCCGGTAGAGAACAGATAGTTCTACCGGGACGCGAACAAACCCTCTCCGATTTTCAGCGTTTTCCATTTACAGGATTTCCTTTCAATCCAAATTAAAAAAACAGGGGTTTGTGGCAAAAAAATTGATTTAAAAACAAGGGGTAAAGAAACGAAGCAACAGGGATGCCCCATTTTCCTTACACTTTAATGGTTTGGCTGGCCCCCTTAACAAGACACAATTACCCTTATTCAAGTTAATGGTAGAAACTTTAGTCTGGGGAAGGGCCCTCGGGAAGGAGGGAAAGGTGATTGTTTTTAAATCGTAAATGGGTGATTCTCTTGATTAAAAAAAGGGAGGTTTTACAACCCAGAATTTAACTGTTGGGTGGGGAAGATTGAAGTTCTGGCCTAATGTCTTCGGGTGAAACAATTAACCTGCTTCCCCTCACCGTGGTAACAATAATCGACCTTCCGGAAGGGATTGCTTCTTTACCGGTCCCAATCTCAGCCTGCCATAATTCCCCCCGAACTTCTACATAACCTTTGGGATTTAAAATTTCTTTTGCTATCCCGCGCTGTCCTATTAAATGTTCTATAACGGTTTTGGTATTCATTTCATAACCGATTCTGACCAGGGGATAAATAATAAAGTCTTTCGCTACCCAAACTGCAAATATCCCCAATGCCCATTGTGCGGGAACCCAAGTCAATCGCCATCCCCAAAACAGAAGGATCGCGGCAACAATCCACCCGGGAATTTGAATCAGAAAATATTTGGTGATCGTTTTTAATTCCATATTTTTGGAAAAGAGAGGTGGTGTCGCCTGAATGGCCCTATCTTAGCAAAAATGTTGGGAAAAAATCACTTCCTTCTTTTTGAAAAGTTTCATTATGAGGTGTTAATAAAAAATACTGGTTATGGATTTTTTTAATGAAACCTAGGCACTTAAATACCCTTAAGGGATATTAGGGTTCCACAACAGCGGATTTAATTGTCATGTTTTTAAGCAAAAACGGGAATGGAAATAAAATTTCCCATGGAAAAGAATTGATAAATCAATGGATTAACTATTTTCTCACATCCCTGTGGGTTGTGGTATGTGGTTTGCTCCTTTTTAAGGGAGTAAGGGAATAGCGGAGAATCAATGGAAGAACCTTCATGGAGTTGGACCATGACGAGAGATGGTTCCAGAGAGCGTGAGGGAAAGTGAAAAGGCCGGGCGATGGGGGACATCGCTCGGCCTTTTTTTTTCGTAAAACCAAAGGAGGGCAGCCATGAGAATCTTAGATTCTTTTTGGATCCACGGTTTTATGCCAGTTCAGTTTCTATTGGTTCTGGCAGCTATTTTTATGGTCTTGGTTTTGGGGCAATTTCTCCTAAAAAAAATGGGGAAAGAAATCCCTGTTTTTGGCCAGGGTATTTTAATCTGGTTTGTCACTTTTTTTGTTTTAAAGTTTGTTTTACACCCACCCATTCCATCCAGCCTTCTATACACCTATATGGGACTGGTCACCATAGTGATTTTCCTTTATGTCTCATCTACCGAAATAGGGTGGACCGAATTTAAACAGCCATTTTTTACGATGCTTCAAGGCCAAACCCGGATCAACAAAATCAGCCGTGGAGTGGTGTTTACATTGGTTCCTGTTTTTACTTTTTTCGCCACCTACCAATTTCTAAACCCTGCTATTGAAGAACCCGTGGAATTGAGGGTCAATCATCCAGCGCCTCCAGCAAATATCACCATCCATGGGAAAAAATACAATCTGCAGACGGCGAGAAATCCATTTCGTACCAATGGGCCTCCTCTTTATCCGGATACGGGGATCAAAAACTAGGGCTTAGTTCCAACAGTTGGGCAAATTAAACTGTCATATCCGCCTAAGAACGGCGGGTATGACAGTAATGGATTCCCGCTTAAGGCCTGCGGGAATGACGGTTTTAAGGTCAGGGGTGTTTTCCTTAAAAATGATTTTCTCCCCAGGGGTTTGGGGGAAAGGAGGGCAGATATGACACAGGGATTTTTGGCATTGAGTATTTTATTTGGAGCTGTTTTTGTGATGTTCCTTGGGTTTCAATTTATCCGTGTTCGGATGATTTTGGTGAGCGCTGGGTTTTTCATATTACTGACCGGCGCTTTTGCGAGTTATGCAAACTGGCTTCCCCAGATCCGGGGAGAAGATGATGGGAAACCCGGTGGTGTAGAGGGTTTAAAGGGTAAAACCGTTGAGGAAATTGCGGAAATGGGAAAGGAGATTATTTTTGGGAAAAACCGGGGAATTGGAGAGAGAAGCATCGGTAAAGGGCAATGTCCCCTTTGCCACACATTTAATGCGGGGGATATCGGGGACCGAGCTCCAAATCTTATTGGAATAGCCAAAAGGGCTTTGGAACGGGTTAAGGATCCCCGGTACTTAAAACCCGATTTTGTTCAGTTGGAATCCTTTGCTGGAAGCGGTCGTGCCACTACCGCAACGGAATATATTGCTGAATCTCATGCCTGTCCCTCTTGTTTTGTTGTGGAGGGATTTGGTGTTCCGGGAACAAAGGATAAAGAGAGTCCGATGATGGTGGTTCATAAACCCCCCATTGGGTTGACCATTAATGAACTCATTGCTGTGGACACCTGGTTGTTTTTTAGGGAAGGGTTTGATCCCCCATCGGTTGCTGAAATTCAGGCCGCTTACGAAAAGTTTATTCCCCCTCCTGAACGCCCAAAGGATGGGGCGGATGGGGTGGCTGTCAAAACCCGGTTTAACCCGGATCAGATTGCACATGACTCCGATTCCACCCTGGATATGATCGAACGCATGGGATGTGCGGGTTGTCATAGAATTCCAACGGTCGATTTTGCAAAGATCGGTGTGGTGGGTCCGTTGCTTATTGAAGGAGAGAACGCTGCCCGGCGAATTGTTTCCCCAGAATACCAGGAAGCGATTCAAAAAGGTACCGCACATGCCAGGAACCCCAGAGAATATGTCATTGAATCCATCATGAACCCCAGTTCTTTTATCGTACCGGGCTTCCCTGCTCAAAAGGGAGGGAAAAGTCTGATGCCGGATCATTTTTCAAAAAGGTTTACCTATTCCGCGGCAGAAAAATTGGCCGATTTTTTGTTGTCATTGGATAAGGAGACTGCCATTCAACAGGGAGTGGATCGGCTTCCCAATGAAAAGGAGGGAACCCTTTTTCCGGAAAAAGAAATGAAGGATCGTGTTTCCGGAACACCGGATAAAAGTGGGTCACCAGGTCCGGCTTAGGATTTTCCCCGGTTGGGAAAAATAGGACCGGTAGGGGGAATAGGAAAGGGTTTGAAAACCTTGGGGTTTATCTGAAAGATTGATTCAAGATTTTCACCCTTTCCTTTATCCTTCTATGTCCTGATTTTGAAAATAAATCGCCTTTCCAGATTTCCCTAAGAATTTTAATACGCCCATCCCTTGTTTAATTAATTTAAAAATTTAAAAAAAAATCCCTCAATTTCCTCTGATAACCTTTATTATTTTTTAATCATTTTTGGAAATCATCCTAAAATATGTTTTTGGGCCAGCACAACGATTAACATTTGTTATTTTTTTTGGGGAAGGCATGTATGGTATGATTTTAAAAATATTGCTCAAAACGGTTTCCGGTTTATTTCTTTAGGTTAAAGGAAAATCTTTATTTCAATGAATTTAATTAATCTTAACATCTGGGGAGGTATCCTATTTTCCCCTTTGATGGATTTCTTCCACTCCCAAAAAAGTAGGATTGACATTTTCTGCCTTCAGGAGGTTTGGGATCATCGCCTTGCTTCCGAGGAGGGATTAAAAAAAGCCCCTCGAGGAACGAGGGTGGATATTCTTTCTCACCTGATTGACTCCTTAGCTGGGTTTCAGGTGTTTTTTGCCCCTGCCCAGGATAATGCCGAAGGGGTGGCTTTTTTTGTAAAAAATGGGATTAAGATAGACCACCAAGGAGATGTTTTTGTTTTCCGTTCAAGAGATTCCATGGTGGAAAATGATGGAAAAACGCTAGGAAGGAATTTACAGTTCATTCAATTTAAAAAAGGGGGAGAAGCATACACCGTTTGCCATTTCCATGGACTTTGGACCGGGGATGGAAAGGGGGATACGCCATCCAGGATTGACCAATCCAAAAAAATCAAATCGTTTTTAAAAAGCGTTCAGGGTTCCAAGAAAATTCTTTGCGGGGATTTTAATTTGCTTCCGGAGACCCAAAGCATCAAGATCTTAGAAGACGGTATGAGAAATTTAATCAAGGAATATGGGATAAGGTCTACAAGAAATGATTATTACCAAAAAAAAGATCCCTATGCGGATTATGTTTTTGTTTCCGGTGAGGTGAATGTAAAATCATTTCGGACTTTACCCGTTGCTGTTTCCGATCATCTTCCTCTTTATTTAGAATTTTTCTGATCCACCGTTAACAGCGGAAATATATTAGAAAAATTTTAAAGGTGAAGCCTTCTGATCTCTTCCCCATTGGGGATTTTATTGACCTTCCCCTAAAAGGCTGGTATTATGAACTTGGTGTTGTTTTTTAAGAACTCTCAACCTCAGGGTAGTTTTCCTGCCATCGATATTTTTATTCCGTTTCCTTATGGTCCTATTCTCCCTTTTTAAGGGAAAAACTGTTGAAAGAACCTACCCCGTAACCTTCCTTATTTGGGGTATTTTTTTTCTGTTTCTAGTTTCTTGTTCAATAGGGAAAAACGGGGAAAATTCCCAGGATACTATGGAAGGAGCCATTACGGGTGGTTCCCTTTCGGGCCCTTTAGATGAGAAGGGTGATTCAACATTTGAAGAGGTGGATTTAAGTGGCCAATGGGAAATTCAGGAAGAGGAGCGGACTTACCTCGCCACTTTGGATCGCAATGGAAATGGTAGCTACACTTGGCAAAATGGTCGGATTATGACTACCGGTTTTTCCGATCGTTTATGGAAAGGAACTTGGCATCAAACCGGGAATGATCGAGAAGGGGGTTTCGAGATTTTATTATCAGAGGACGGGGTTGAGGCTGAAGGGGTCTGGTGGTACACCCGTGTGGGGATCCAATACAATATTCCCCCCAAGGAGTGGGGTGGCAGTTTTATTTGGTCTCGTACCCATTTCAAATCAGCCACCTCAGAGGGGTGTTGTGAGGAAACCGTTTCCCATCCATCCACGAGATTAATTCAGGGAAACCATGGTCAGGAGGACCAATGAAAAATTTATTCTTAATCGCAATCTTTATCTTTGCCTGGAACGGCCATGCCTTCGGGGCAGCCCAACATGACAATTCCGTTCCGACTTTAAATAAGAAAGCCAAAACCAAGGTTACCACCCAGGGAGACTTGGTAACGGTCACCTTTGGGCCCATTGATTTACCCACCGGACATGATGGGGACCTTGCTGCCAGTATGCCCAAACATATTTTTCAGCTTCCCAGGGACATGTATTTGGTGGGATATAAAACCTCTATTTTCCAAAAGGATGGGACCCCTCTTCCACGGGAGTTTTTGCATCATATTCTGCTCATCAGTGTTGATGAGCCCAGTGTGTCTTGTCCGGGTGAACCTCTTTTCTTTGCCGGGGCTGGAATGGAAATGGGGGAAACCTCTTTTCCATCTGGTTTTGGGGTTAAGCTTGAGAAAGAAAAAAAGCTAATGGCGATTGTGGCATTTTACCATAAGGCGCCACCTACTCAGGATGTCATGGCGAGTTTCGAAATGCAAATGGCGCCTGAAGGAGCGAAGGTTCAACCGATGGATGTTTATCAGGTGGGGGTAAATGTGGTTTGCTATAGTAAGTTTCGTGACCGAGGGGAAAATGAAACGGATGAAGGAATAAAAATTAACCCGGGGGTGCAGGTTTTGTCGGCACCCACTAAATTTTTAAAGGATGGGTGTATTAAATTTGCGTATCCCCATGGACATGATGACCTTCTTCTCATTTCTCTTGAAAATAAGACTACCCGTCAGACGTTATTACGAACCGTTCCCGATGTTTCTCCCGATGGAACGTTACTTGGGTTTCCCCCTCATCAGGTTTATAAAGATCCTATTGGGTTTTCCGTAAACACACAAGATGATTATGAGATGACAATGGTATATCACCACCCCCTTCATGATCCTCAATTGCAATATGGAATGGGAAATTACCTCCTTTATATGACTCCCGGGGCCTGTCAAAACCAAAGGTCTGCCTCAAACTAAAACTAATGCACTTTTCAAGACGGAAGTTCCAGGTCCTTAACAAAACCTAATCTATTTTTAAATCCCAAAGAAATAAACTAATGATTCAAAAGGTGATCTCTGGGGGACAAACCGGCGTGGATCGGGCGGCTTTGGATTTCGCCTTAGAGAACGGAATACCCTGTGGCGGCTGGTGCCCACAGGGGAGAAAAGCGGAGGACGGAATGATCCCACCGCGTTATCCTCTGCAAGAGACCCCCTCACCAGATTACAAGGAGCGGACCGAATGGAATGTCCGGGATTCGGATGGCACCCTGATTTTAACTTGGGGAAAGCCCACCCAAGGAACCGCTTTTACCATTGAGGTGGCTCAGCGATTGGGAAAACCCTGTTTGATCATTGATCTTTTGAGCCCCCCTTTTTGGCCTGCTGTTTATGATTGGTTTAAAAAATACTCCCTAAACATTTTGAATGTGGCAGGTCCCCGTGAATCAAAGGTTCCAGAAATTTATGGTCAGGCTTTGGACTATCTCGAAAAGATTTTCCTTTGAAAATTGAATAAAAAATTAACCCGCTTGTTTTCCCATCTTTTTGTGACAGGGGTCCCCACATCCATTTGGGACCTATTTGGTTTAGTTTTGCTCCAGGTAGGAGAGGAGAATAGGATGTTTCTTGGATTCAAGGTTTTTATTTTTGATTCCCACCCCAAACCAACGCCTTACCGGCCTACACCAAATGACAGACCCTATTATTTCCTCAATCACCTCCTCCCCCGCCGGGTCAATAAATGAAATATTGGTTTGGACCTTTGTATTAGTGGATAAAGGCCTTTGAATATATAAGCCTATTCCGGAATAACTGACATTCACCGTGTAGGCCTCTAAAAACGAATCTTCCTCAGTCAAGACTAAGTTCGCTGGTGCCATTAAGCTGGGACGCGGATCTTTCCGGGAATTGGGTTTCTTTTTACTCATTAGGAACTCCTCTTTTTCCACCCTTTTTGGTTTGCTTTATATGACATTACTTAAAAAAAAAAGCAAGGCCAAGAAGGCCTGGCCATTGCAGCTTTATTTTTTGCAAATTCAAAAAGGCACGACCTCTCTTTATTATTCCGTTGGGAGTTTATCTCCCAATGGAGAAACTTTAATGAAAATTTTGCCCTTTAAATAAGGGGAAGTTTGACAAACCCAATAGGAGTGTTACCTTTAAAAACCGAAACCCTTTTCGTTTTGTTAAGCAGGCATTCCGGTCCAATTAGGCCATGGAGATTTAAATGCAAGCCAAAAAAAGAGGCCCCAATAAGGGAATGGATGATCATTTTTAATATCGATTAAAAGGTATCAGTGTGGAAAAATGTAAAGGGTTATTGGCGACAAGCGGGACATTGCCAGCGTGAGTTGCTTTTTTTCGGGTGATGATCGTTTTCCTTTGGGTTATATTGATGATACCAGAAACATTTTATATCCGCTACCAATCAAGACCTAGAACAAAGGGTACTAGAAGGCAGGTTACGTAAGGATCTTTTTTGCCGGTTAAATGTTATCCCTGTGGAAATTCCACCTTTGCGGGATAGGAAAAAGGATATTCCATTATTGGTGAACCATTTTTTTAAAAAATTTAGTGAAAAAAAAGGAAGAGATATTCAAGGTATCTCTCCAGATGCCCAAGATCTTTTAATGGCTTATTCGTGGCCGAGAAATATCCGTGAATTAGAAAATCTCATGGAACGGTTGATTACTCTGAAACAGGAGGGAGTTATTACCCCTTCGGATCTTCCTGGTACGTTTACCAAATCTCACAACCCCTGGTTTCTTTCTAATTTTACCACTCCTGAAGAAGGCATTAATTTATCAGAAATGATTTTGGAGTTTGAAAAAAAGATCCTTCAGCAAGCTCTCATTAAGTCCAATGGTGTGAAAAATCGTGCTGCCCAACTTCTTCATATGAATCGGACCACCCTTGTTGAGAGGCTTAAGAGAAGGGGCATTCCCATTTCCTCTTAAGCGCTATTCCCTTCCGGTTTTAAAATTTTCAACCTCAATACCAACCTATTTATTTGAATGCTTTTCCTCCCAGTGGGATAAGAATTTCTGACCCACTCCAGTGCATTTTTTTTACGCTTCCATTAATTTTTTGACGTTTTCCCCGTTTAAATTTTGCCTGGATTGGAATTTCAAAACGTGAAACGTGTATTTCGCGGATCCATTCACCCGATTGTGGTTAAATCTTTAGGTGGTGTATTTATTGCTTTCTTTATATTAAGTTGAAGAATGAGATTGATCAGAGCCCAAATGGATATTGCTCGGGCAGTGTATCTCCAACGAAAAATTTTGCCTGGCATCACGCAATTTGAGCAAATGATGGAGGCGTATCCTGATATCCGTTACGGAAGGGAAGTTATTTTTTGGAAAGCCAACGTTTTATATGGTCTTGAGAAGTACTATTTATGACCAGAATGATTTTTTCTCAAATTCCTTTCCTGTTTTTTCATATTTATATCTAGATTATATTCCAACGAACAAATTTGACTTGAGCCAATGGCCAAAAAAGCATACTTTTCATTTTTTTCTGGAATTACAACATCCTTGACATTGAGAAAATAATGTTGAGAGCTTAACAAAGCAGAAAAAGTTTGATTTATCAAATCCCGCGGTTGGAAAACATTTCCCTCAATCAACAAATCGATGGTGCGGATTTTTACTCCCACAAACCTTCCCTCATGAATTCCCTTATAATTTCGTGAAAATTCCTCAAGCGCCTGAACAAAAACAATTTGTTTTTTATTGATAACCAAATGAGCCTTCTCTAAAAGGGGGTCAATGGCATCCACTTCAAATAAAGTTATAAACTTTTCTTCATTGTTAAGAACATCGGATACACGTGTTATTGGGTGGAAAACATTTACAAAACCTACATATCGTTTCCCAGCGACATTAATACGAACTTTTACTTTTTTTTTCATAGATTCACTATTTAAATTTTCCATGAGAAATCCTTTTGGAAGACAAACAATTTTTCTGTTCAGAACATTTAAGAGACAATTCCAAAACTAAACTCTAAATTCAAAAAACAAAAGTATATTTCAAATGTTTACCAAAAAAAGGGGATTCCATGTGTTGGAGAAAATTTCCCCCAACTAATGTACCCTTTGGGTGTTGTAACCCATGAAGGGAATAACCTCGGTAAAAAAATACGAACATTAAAAATTTGTTATTTACATTCCCGCAAATTTAAAAAACCCTTCTATTTGGAAAAAAGCGATTGTAAAAATATTAAAGGTAACTTTTTAAGCATATATTCTAGATAGGTTTTCCCATGTTTAATTCAATTTCCCTTTTGGAAGGAATCACCCTGGTTTCTTTTTTACCAAGGAAATAATAAAAAAAATTACGGTTTACCTTCCTTTAATTATTCCTAAGGGTTTCAAGAAAACTCCCGAGGTTTTTAAAGTTACTTCCTATATTCAAGGGTTACCCCTTCTTCCTTGTTTTTCAATTCTTGGGGTCTACCCAATAAAAACCCTTGAATAAAATTAATTCCTAAATCTTGAACCACTTTTAATTCTTCTTCAGTTTCAATTCCTTCGGCTATTATTCCTTCGGTGGTATTCATTTTTAAGGCCGGCAACAATTTTTTTAAAAATTCTCTAAAATAAATCATTTTAACTGCATGCAGAACGGTAGATCGGTCCAACTTTATAAATTCTGGAGTTAAACGGACTAAAAATGGTAAAGAGATAAAACCCGCCCCAAAATCATCAATGGCGAACCGGTACCCTTCTTTTCTCCAGAGATTTGCAATGTCTAAGCAGTTAGAAATATCATCTAATGCCTCCAATTCTGAAATTTCCAAGATAACGTCAATACCCGCCGGTTTCTTTACATGATTAAGGGTTTTGAGCAGATTAAAATCCACATTTATAAAAACTCTTTTTAATCCAATTTGCTCGGCATGTTTTATGGTTGATCTGAAGCAAATGCACTTTAGGTCAATCAGTTTCCCGATCGATTGATATTTTTTGAATAGTTCTAAAATTCCAAGTTTTCCTTGAGGATCTCGACCTAAAGCTTCGTAACCCAAAGTTTTTTTAGATTCCATATCAAAAATGGGTTGGTAAACGAGCTTTATGGTCTGCTCATCCAAAGGGTATTCTTCTTCGCCAATATGGATTTTTCTCTCTCCCCTTTTTGCGAGAAATAATGCTCGGTCAGCAAGGGCCATTAAGGTATCCGAATCCTTTCCATGCTGTGGATACAAGGCAATTCCTACACTAATAATTAGTGGGAGATTGGTTTTTTCACCCAACTTCTGAATGCCCCCTCTAATCCGTTGTGCGGCAATCAAACTTCCATCCCGTGTGGAATTCCATAAAACAACAACAATTTCATCTCCTCCCCAACGGAAAATTAAATCCGTTCCTCTAATAGATTCCTGGATGTTTCCTGCAGCGGCTATCAATACCTCATCCCCAATATGATTCCCTTTCATATCATTAATTCTTTTAAAATGGTCGAAATCACAAAGCAGAATCGCCAATTGGCGATTATCCCGATTAGCGCGGGAAATTTCTTCCTTAATGCGATTGTTAAAAAAGTGTCGATTATATAATTGAGTTAAACGATCATGCGTTGCTTGTTGTTGAATAATTTTTTGCATTTCCCTTAGAGTTAAACGGGTTTGAATAACGTAAAGGCAAAAAACCATTATAAGGCCGCTTAGCCCGATCAAGGCTGTTTTCGCTGTGGATTGAGTTAAACCAAAATCTCTGATGGCCTCATCCAAAAGGAAAAAATATGTGAAAACTATAAGGCCTCCCAGGACAATGATGAGGGTAAAGGCCAAAGCCCAAAGTTGCAACTCGTGGGTCTCAATTTTTTTTAATTTTTGTTGTTGGGTTTCATTATCCAAAGCACTTTTTTTCATTTCATTATTTCCCTGGAATGAAAATTTCTCATCTCATAAACCATTAATACTCTAATACTCTCCAACCCTAAGAATATCGGATAAACCAATTTTGTCAATTACTTGGAAATTTTGAATATGCCTAAGCCAAAGCCAAAGCCTAGACTCACCGGATGACTTACAAACCTGACCCTTTCATATTTCAGGATTAAATTTAAAAAGTTAAAAAAAATGGTAATTGCCGTTGCCATTGAACGAAAGCGCGCAGAAGAATCTTTGGCTGACCAATCCATTCGGAATTCCCTGACCAACCTTTTTAACCGCCGGCATTTCAGGGTTCGCCTGGAAGAGGAAATTTTAAGGGCAAAACGAAATAAGGAACATTTTTGGCATTTTACTCTGCGATCTAGACAATTTCAAATCCATCAATGATTCCAAGGGGCACCACATCGGGGATGATATTTTAAAGAGTTTCTCTCGGAGTATTCGAGATTCGACTTGGGGAACCGACCTTGTGTTTCGTTGGGGTGGGGATGAAATGGTCGTTATCCTTTCTAAGATTACCCGAGAGGAAATTTCACTGCGGTAGACCGGATCCGAAAAGGAGTTAAACACATTGGAAAAAAATAGGTTTCGATTTGGATATTACCATGGGGGTGTGGCCTTTTTTCTTTTTTATATTCCTAAACGGGGAAAAAGACAAAAGGATAGGTGACCACAATGATTCCATCATACAGCTGGGGAAATTTCCACATTTTGATCCGTTTGGCCAAGGCCGTTTCTAAAGGGGAATAGTCCATGGAGCTGGTCACCACATTGGCTTCAACCACCCTTCCTTTAGAGTCAATAGAAAATTCCACCGTGATGGCTCCTTTAAGAGTCGGATTAGAACGTAATTCTTTGTTGTAGAGATAAATTAAACTGCTCTTATATTTTTCAACGACCCTAGCAATGGCATCATAGTCGATGGATAGGCTTGAAGCGGAAGACCTTCCCCCCTTTAAGCGAATGCCAACCCCCTTTCCCAAATTCTTCTCCTGAAGGATTGAAAGCCCACTTGAACGGTTTCCACCCAAGCTGGCTAATGAAATGTTATCTTCTTTTTCTAATTTGACTCGATCTTCTTTTTGAAGGGTTCCTAAGCGAGAGATCTTCTGATCGGCAAGATCACTTCTGGGAGAAATGGATTTTTTAACACTGGGAGACGTTTTATTTTGGGAGTCAAGCCCATTTTTAGTTGAAATTGGAAGTGGCCCATTGCATGATTAAGCAGCTACTCCCTTCTTTTTGGTCTGTTCTCCAAGTTCCAATTCTTTTTGAATGGCCAGTCTGAGCAGAGGAAGATAACGGAATCCCTTGATCTTCCTGAGTCTGGGCTCAATATCCAAAAGGGCCGTGGCCATCCAGCAATGTTTCTGGTGACTGTTTGTCCACCGACTCACTCGGCGCGTGAGTCGAGCCACCTGGGAATTCAACGATTCGATGCAATTAGTCGTTTTGAAACTGATCCCCAATTGAGCGAACAACCCCAGGCGGTGGAGGGTTAAGGTCTCCTCAAGCCCTTCATTCAAACTGGATACCGCAGACTCATTGATCAGTTTCAGTTCCTTGGCAATGTGTCCCAACGCTGCCTGGGCTTGCTCATAGATGGGCTTCTCATAGGCGCCTGCTGCAATTTCCGGCGGAAACCGGCCTGTTTGCCTTTGGGCAAATAGCTCACCACATTTTCCCGTTTGTGCCATTGGCATCGTTGGATCAGCCCCTGGCCCCCAAAGACTTCTAAAACGGCCTTGGACAATCCCTTCGCCCCATCAATGATAAACAAAAGTCCTTGCTCGGTGTTTAACCCGCGTGCGACCAACCCCTTGAGAAATTCCTTGCACGCCCGGGTATTCTCTGTTGCCGTCTGTACAAATCCTAGCGGAATCTTTCTTCCCTTGAGGTCCACCCCTAACGCCACAACCATCTGATCATCGCCAAACGTCTTCCCATCGATAAAGATCGCCACCAGATCCTCATCCCTTAAAGATCGGCTACAAAATTGCTTCAATTTCCGGGAGGATGCAGCCGTAAACCTCCGACTCACCGAGGAGGGACTCAGTCCCAATACTTCCGGTACCAGCTTCGAACTCTCCTCATAACGACGACCCGCCAATCCCCCCAACAACCGGGATAACAGGACTTCATCCCGCTCTCGGGGCTGCTGAAATTCCTGATAGCTCTCGGGAAACTGGATGCTCCCATCCGCCCGGTCCTGAACCCTTGGGCTCTTCATCCCTACACGTTGGCCTCCCAAATACACATAACCCCCTTGGCTACCCCATCGTACATACCGCTTCGGCCCACCACCACGACTGTACCGGACCCCCGCCAGTTCCTCTACCTCCCTCTGTAATTGCTCCTGCACATGCAGCAAACCTAACGGTATCAGCTTCTGGATCAATTCCACCCTGTGTCCAATTCTCCCTCCATGAGCTGACGAATTACCTCTTCATTTTTCTGCTTGCCATATATTTTTTTCTGTGTAATCCTCTTCATCGAGTGGCTCCTTTCTTGTGATTGGGGTTGTGTTTTGGGGAAAAAAACCACCTTATTACTTCTGGAGCCACTTCTCAATTTTCAACTAACATTAGCACACTCTCTATTTCGGGATGGGGTAGATATCATTTCCACACCGGCTAATGCACGGTTTAACCGTTTGTTTTCGGTAAGGGCGCTTAATGTCCCTGCCTTTTCTTCCTCAATGAGAGAAGCCAAAAGTCCGCTTTTTTCAATAATTTCTCTATTTTGTTGGGCAGAAGGCCGGGTAGGTTTTGGTTTGGGCCTAGGTTTTTCTTTTATTTTTTCCGCCTTCTTTTTATTTTACGATTTTTTTCGGAGACCATACATTAGAAGAGGTAGGTATAACTTTTTTGTTGTCATTCCCGAATGCTTTTATCGGGAATCCGGTTAGTGGAAAAATAACGGGCTCTGGATTATAGTTTTTCAAGGATTGAACAATAAAAACCAGACATAGGATCTATTGTTGACACTGAAATGTTGTAATTCATACAATCGGTTTTAAAACACACCTGATGCCTATGGAGATAAATTTAAAATGTGTGGCCGTTATTCCCAAACCTTGGATGTTTCAAAACTAATAGAAAGATTTAAGGTTAAACCACCCCCTTTTAAACTTTCCCCGCGTTATAACATCGCCCCCAGTCAGGATGCCCCGGTGATTGTGAATCTTGAAGAGCATTCTTTAAAGATGTTCCGTTGGGGTTTGATCCCATCCTGGGCTAAGGACCCCTCCATCGGCCAAAAAATGATTAACGCCCGTTTGGAAACCCTACAGGAGAAACCCAGTTTTAAGCGTCTGATTCGAAAAAAAAGATGTTTGGTGATTTCCGATGGTTTTTATGAATGGAAAAAGGAGTCCAACGGAAAAACCAAAACCCCCATGAGAGTTTTTTTGAAATCCCGGGAGCCCTTTGCTTTTGCAGGATTGTGGGATACCTGGAAAAATGCTGAGGGGATTGAAACCCATTCTTTTACAATTATTACCACCGAAGCCATCGCTTCGATCAAAACCATTCATGAACGGATGCCTGTGATCCTGGATCCAAAGATTGAAGAGAGTTGGCTGGATCCTGAATTAGAACCCTCCCAAGTATTGGCATCTCTTACTCCTTTTCCCACACCCGAGAAAATGGAGTTTTACCCGGTTTCCAAATTAATAAACTCCCCCAAAAATGATTTGCCGGAATGTATCGACCAGGCATAATTTTTATAAACATGGTTTTTTTAATACAAAACCTAATCGCCTAAAATAACCCAGGCCTATTATGCCTAGATTATTTATTTTAGACCTAAATTGACATTTGTGTTCCTTTATTTCTATGATAATAATCTCTATTGAAAATTTGGTTTTATTTTTTTAAAATGAGAAAGAGTTGGGGAATAAAGAGGGGGGAAACCATTTGGTTGGAGGTGGATCCCTCGCGTCTTTTTAACCTTACACCCTCAAAGTTCTCGATCATTCAAGCCTTTTGAACGAGATGGTTTATTCTTACCCGGATTGCTCCTGTTTTTGGTTGTTCCTGTAATGGGCTAAAACCTCCCGTTTTTTTTAAAAGTTGAGTGTTCCTATTCGCACTCATTCAACTGGGCTCTTTAAAAAATACCAGGATTAAAAAAAATCTCCACTCTTTAGAAAAAAAAATTAAATCTTCGAAAAGGATTAGCATATGCTGGAACCTTCCCTTTCTCCCAATGAGGATGAGAGACTGGGTGCCCTCCGGAGCCTCCAAATTCTGGATACTCCTTTTGAAGACCGCTTTGATCGTGTGACCCGCTTGGCCACACGGCTTTTTGATGTTCCCATTTCTTTGGTAAGCCTCATTGACGCCAACCGCCAATGGTTTAAGTCCTGTGAAGGCCTCTCGGTAATGGAGACGTCCCGGGCCATTTCAATGTGCGGTCATGCGATTTTAAAAGATGACATGTTGGTCATCACTGATGCGACCCAGGATAGCCGTTTTGCAGATAACCCCTTGGTGATCCATGGGCCTAATATTCGATTCTATGCGGGGCAACCTCTAGGGGGGCTAGGAGGATACAAAATGGGGACTTTGTGTATTATCGACCACCGTCCCCGAACCTTTAAAAAAGAAGACCGTGATTCTTTAAAAGATTTGGCCTGTATTGTTGAAAATGAGCTCAGCAATGTTCAGTTAAATCAGGCGAATAAAAGGCTTTGGGAAGAGGAATCTCTTTTAAAATATAAAAATGAAGACCTACAAAAATTGAACGAGGCTTTGCAATGGGAAATAAAAAACCGGAAAGAGGCGGAACAAGACCGGCACCGGTTTTTGAAATTTCTTTGGATTTAATTTGTGTTGCCGGTTTTAACGGTTATTTTTCTGATCTGAGCAGATCTTGGGAGAAAACCCTGGGTTGGTCCAAAAAGGATCTCTTATCGAAGCCTTATATTGAATTCGTTCACCCTGAAGATCAGGCGGCCACCATGGTCCAGTCTCAAAATATTTCAACCGGAAGACAACTGGCATCCTTTGAAAACCGCTTCCTTTGTAAGGACGGGAATTACAAATGGTTCCATTGGACCGCGATTCCCCATGTAGAGGAGGAAAAAATCGATAGTGTAAAGTATTACTACGGGGAGCGATAAATAAGTTGCATTTCATATTGCTGCATATCGAACGTGTTGTTCCTCAAAATAGTTTCTGACGATATGAGGCTGACGTTGGCGTTTTCGGAGATAGCCACGTACATTGGCCATTAGCTCGTCCT
>DASWJH010000108.1 GCA_036397255.1 Nitrospiria bacterium | reverse complement strand
CATCAAATACATCTGCTCTTGTGCATACGGCCGAAAATGATAGCCCATAACAGCCCTCCATCGGTTGATTATGAAGCTCTATTTTACAGAAAAGCAGCATGACCGCAAAGTGAAAAATAGGGGTTTGTCGGACAGGCTCTAATGCAGTGCAAAATCACAGACAATGGCCAAAAGGGCAATGACATGAAGCCAGGCGATATCGGTTCGCCATTTACAAAAAAAGTGGTAGACATTAAAAATCATAATCAGCTCGGCAATATTGGAAATGGGCATATGCAGCCAGGGCCAACTTGCCAAAGCATAAGTGAGGGAATAGGTTATAAATGCAGAGGACACCAAAATCCATTGCAGACCGCTTGCTTCACCTCTCCTCCATAACCGTAACAATGCGGTCAGGAGGCAAATTAAAACAATGAAAAATAAAAGAGGAAACAATGGCCACCACACCTTTAAAGACATTGATTCCCCTCCAAAAAACCTAATTCAGTTTTCCGTCCTTTTTTCCCAAAAAATCTTTTCCCAAGCCAATGACCGAAGGCTCCACTTTTTGCACACCCGTCAGTGTGGGTAAGGGGGTAATGACTTCTAGGCTTTTTCGTCCAATGCGGGAGATCATGCCAAGCCCCAATGTCTGTCCGGTCTTGGAAAGAAGACCCACCAGCATTCCCTTAAAGGGGTGCATTCCAGGGAGCGGTTTCCTCTGGTTTGAAAAGTAAATCCATCGGGCCCGGCTATTTTGAAAATAATTTGAGAATTGTTTGGCCCGATAAATACGGCGTTCTTCCAGAGACCGCGGTCGAGTGTTCGGGGTTCTGGGAACGTGAGACACAATCATTCCTGGAGGGAAAGGAATCCCTGTGAGAATGTTTTCCAGTTCTTCTTCTCTTCTCTCGAGGACAATCAGATGGTTGGGCCGAACCAATTCAATCTTATGTTTTTTGAGCAAAAATCCCGTTCTTCCTTGAACCAACCCACTGGTATCCACCAAAACCAAATCCACTCCCCGCTCCAGGGCTTGATCCACCAATCGTTTAACCCCCACCACCACCTGGAGGAGAAACCCCACTGGACTTAAAGCACCAATAAATTGTAAATTTTTATAGTTACAATTCCCCTCTATATGGATATCCCCACCCTTTGGATCTTTCTCTTCCTTATCCTTGGGCCTTGTCCAAAAAGAAAGGCTCAAACAGGAAGGTGGACCAAAGGTAGCCTGCCCAATATCGGCATCAACAACAGCAACCCGCCGTTCCTGTTGCAACCCGCACTTCAAAAGGTATTGGATCAGGGTCGATTTTCCCATATCGGGCTTTCCCATGACCATGACAATACCCCCTGATTGCTGAACCCTTTTTCCAACATCGATCCATTTTTGAGGTAAGTCCATTCGTTTATATTACAAAAGACTGTTCCTTTTTCCAAGATTCTTTCTGACCGCCCCCTCTTTCCGGTCTTGAATTAACGTTTTGCACTGATTTAAGATATAGCCTTACCAGAAACATTTTCCAGGATGAGGAAAGCGTTTATTAAAAAACCATCAGCAGGGGGAATTCAAATATGGCAAAAAAACGATTGGCGATTGGAGATCAGGCTCCAGCGTTTACCCTTCCCGGGGTGGATGGAAAAACCTATTCATTGGATAGTTTTAAGGATAAAAAAATTATTGTGGTCATGTTCACCTGTAACCACTGCCCATACGTCCAAGCCTACGAACCCCGACTCGTTGATATTCAAAGGGAAACCCGGGATCAAGGGGTGGCCTTCGTTGCCATAAACGCCAATGAAACCCTAAATTATCCCGAAGATGATTTTCCTAAAATGGTAAAAAGGGCAAAAGAAAAAAACTATAACTTTCCCTATTTAAGGGACGAAACTCAGGAGGTCGCAGACGCCTATGGGGCTCACTTCACCCCAGAAATATTTCTTTTTGATCAGGAACGACGGCTTCGTTATACCGGTCGGATTGATGATCATTGGCAGGACCCCAAAAAGGCCCAATCCCACGATTTGCGGAACGCCATTGAAGCACTCCTGGCACACCAGGACATAGAAGTTCCTGAAACCCATGCCATGGGCTGTACCATCAAATGGGCAAAATAGAAGGGGAGCAAGGAAGGCCTATCTGTTGACAAACACCCTTTTCAAGGTAGAATTAAAGCTGGAAACCTTGAAGGAAGGAAACCCATGTTTGAAAGAATCCTCCTTGTAGATGACGAGAAAAGCATCACTGAAATTTACCAAGATATTCTAACCAAAAGTGGATATGAGGTATCGGTCGCTTCGTCTGCGGAAGAAGCGATCAATCACCTGACCGCCAAAAGCTTTGACCTTCTGATTACCGATATTCGGCTCCCAGGAAAAGACGGGATTTCCCTTCTCAAAGAAGTGAACGATATCCAAAAAGATTTACCTCGAATTGTGATCACGGGGTATGGGACGCTTCAGAATGCAACAGAAGCCATTTCCCAAGGGGTGAACCGGTTTCTCCTTAAACCGCTCAACCCCAAGGAAATGGCAGAAAGCATTGTGGCAGCCCTTGAAAAGCTGAATTAAGGCAGGAAGAAATGGGTTAGATTATTGTAGTTAGGTCCCCATTTCCCATGAAGCAAGATACTTTTCTTGTTCCTTCTTCACCCCCATCGCTTCCAATTTTAATCGGACAATTTCCTCATCAATAACTGCCGGAACCCCATAAACCTTTTTTTTCAATTATTTATTTTCTTTTTTAAGGTATTCAGCGAAAAGCGCCTGGTTGGCAAAGCTCACATCCATTACGCTGGAGGGATGCCCCTCTCCTAGTAGGTTAATCCGCAGACCATCGGGCATGGTAAATTCTTCTACAAATTCACGAATGAGCCTCTTCTTATTGCTCATCTGTTCCAAAGAAGGTATATCAATGGGTACAGCCATGTAAAAATGGGCACACCCGACCTAGAAGTTGAGCCTGATATTAGTAGCGGTAGTGATCGGCTTTATATGGGCCTTCAACCGGTACATTAATGTAAACGGCCTGTTCTTTAGAGAGCTCAGTTAAATGTGCGCCAATTTTCTTGAGGTGTAAGCGAGCTACTTTTTCATCTAGCAGCTTAGGCAGTTTATAAACCTTGTTTTCATACGCTCCTGCATTTGTATAAAACTCGATCTGAGCCATTACCTGGTTAGTAAATGAAGCCGACATTACAAAGCTTGGGTGACCCGTAGCGCAACCCAGGTTAACCAGGCGTCCTTTTGCAAGGATGATAATCTTTTTGCCATCTGGGAAAATAACATGATCAACCTGAGGCTTGATCTCTTCCCACTCATATTTTTTAAGTGAAGCGATATTGATTTCAGCATCGAAGTGACCAATGTTACAAACAATAGCTTCGTTCTTCATTGCTTCCATGTGGTGATGATCAATTACGTTTAAGTTACCCGTAGTCGTAACAAAGATGTCACCCATGTTAGCTACTTCATTTAAGTCAACAACGCGATAGCCTTCCATAGCTGCCTGTAATGCACAGATGGGATCAATTTCAGTAACCCATACAGTTGCGCCCATGCCTTTAAATGCTTGAGCGCAGCCTTTGCCTACATCGCCATAACCAATCACAATACAAATCTTTCCAGCAATCATGATATCGGTTGCACGTTTGATACTATCGATTAAAGACTCACGGCAACCGTATAAATTATCGAATTTAGACTTAGTAGCAGAGTCGTTAACATTCATTGCTGGGAACAGTAATTCACCTTTCTCCTGCATTGCATAAAGACGGTGAACACCGGTTGTGGTTTCTTCGGTTACGCCTTTAACGCTACCTGCAATATCCTGCCATGTGCTTGAACCAGGCTTAATTGTGCGACGAAGTACACCGAGAATCGCTTTGTATTCTTCATTGTCATCATCTTTTGTCGTGGGAATAGCGCCAGCTTTTTCGAACTCAACACCTTTGTGTACTAATAAAGTTGCATCACCACCATCATCAAGAATCATGTTGGGTAATTTCCCATCCGGCCATAGCAGGGCCTGCTCAGTACACCACCAATACTCTTCAATCGTTTCGCCTTTCCAGGCAAATACAGGAATGTTTTTTGCGGCAATCGCTGCAGCTGCATGATCTTGTGTTGAAAATATATTACATGATACCCAGCGTACCTCTGCGCCAAGGTCTACTAATGTCTCGATTAGGACCGCGGTTTGAATGGTCATGTGAATGCTGCCCATTATCCGGGCACCGTCTAATGGTTTTTTGCCTGCGTACTCTTTTCGTAAAGCCATAAGACCAGGCATTTCAATTTCGGCAATGGATATTTCTTTGCGACCCCATTCGGCCAATGACATATCCGCAACTTTATAATCTGTAAATTCGCTCATTGTAATAACTCCTGAATAGCAAAAACAGGTATCTTGGAATTTTTGACCAAAGATGCAGCCACATCGCCCTGCGTGCTGAGGGGATTTGAAGCACACAAAACCACATCAACGCTCCTGGCTTGAAAGACCTCCATCCAACTGGCTGTTTCGGTTGTCACATGAGGACAAGCCGAAACCCGAACCCCGGACAAAAATTTTTCTTTTTTTTTTAAAACGCTTTTTAATGCTTCTAAAAACGGGCATACTCCGCTCTGCCCACTCAATCCTCAGTTGTCCACAATCTGCTAATCCAATATCTTTGATCTCGTAATCCATTTTGCCTTTCATTTAACGTTAAAATTAACCACAATGGCACAAAAACTTTTTGGAAAAACCCCATTGGGCCTTCTTAAAGGCCTGCCTGTTTTCCAATATCTTTGGCCAAATCTGTTTTCTCCCATGTAAATTCCGGCTCAGTTCGTCCAAAATGGCCATAAGCAGCGGTCTTTTGATAAATAGGCCTTCGAAGATCAAGATGATCAATCATTCCTTTTGGGGTTAAGGGGAAGGAATCCCTCACCAATTTGACGATTTTCTCTTGAGAAATTTTCCCGGTTTTAAACGTGTCCACCAAAATGGAAACCGGTTCCGAGACGCCAATGGCATAGGCAAGTTGAACTTCACAACGATCAGCAACCTCGGCCGCCACAAGGTTTTTGGCAATATACCGGCACATATAAGAAGCGGAACGGTCTACCTTTGAGGGATCTTTCCCTGAAAAAGCGCCCCCTCCATGGCTTCCCACTCCTCCATAGGTATCCACAATAATCTTTCGCCCCGTAAGACCCGTATCCCCTTGAGGCCCCCCCACTACAAAACGCCCGGTGGGATTAATATGGTATACAACATCTTCTTCATTTAAAAATTCTTTTGGAACCACTGGCTTAATGCATTTTTCAATAATATCTTCCCGAATTTCTTTTAGTGTGATATCCGGGCTGTGCTGTGTGGAAATCACAATGGTATGAATTCGAACCGGTTTCCCGTTTCGATATTCAATGGTAACTTGGGATTTTCCATCGGGACGAAGATAAGGCAAAACATCGCTTTTTCTAAGGTCCGCTAACTTTCGCGTCAACTTATGGGCCAATAAAATCGGCATAGGCATCAACTCTTCGGTTTCGTTGGTGGCATACCCAAACATTAACCCTTGATCTCCAGCTCCACCGGTATCGACTCCCAAGGCAATATCGGGTGATTGGTTATGAATAGAGGTAATTACCGCACAGGTTTCATAATCAAACCCATATTTGGCCCGGGTATACCCAATCCCTTTAATGGTTTCCCGGACAATATCAGGAATTTCGACATAACACTGAGTGGTGATTTCCCCTGCGACAAAAGCCAAACCCGTTGTTAAAACCGTTTCACAGGCAACCCGGCACATGGGGTCCTGGGATATGATCGAATCTAAAACCGCATCTGAGATTTGATCCGCGATCTTATCGGGATGGCCTTCTGTAACTGATTCAGATGTAAATAAAAAATTGACGCGACCCATATTTCCTCCATTGGAAAACTTGGGAGTCTTTCTCCCTTTAACTCGTAATTATAGCAGAACCTTCCCCCAAAATAAGCCTAGGGGGATAAAAAACTAAAAAAAAACCCCGTGCCGTCCAGCACAGGGCCAATCGCCATAGCAACAAACTCCCAAGCTTTTTAGCACTTTTTTTTAGGTGGTTGCAATATGCCCAAATCACTCCACCAGTCTCTTTCCCCATTTTTATACAATTAATTTCATCAAAAAGTCAAGAAAATTTCTTTGAAGGGGATAGAGGAAAAACCTAAAAACCAGGTTTTATACAGAAGGAGCTTGGTAATCATTTACTTCCAGCCCGTATTCTTTGATCTTATATAAAAGGGCCTTATAGCTAATTTCCAACATACGGGCTGCTTTTTTCCTGTTCCATCGGGTTTGATGAAGTACAATGCGGATCAGCTCCTCTTCGGCTTTGCGGGACGCATTTTTCCCCACCTCTTTCAATGATGGATATTTGGGGAAACCTGTTTCAGAATTGAGGCCGTTGGTAGAGGTTTGGATAGGGGGCGCTGACATCGTGGGGTTTTGGTTTTGGGATGCCATAACCCGTTCCTGGGGGGGAGAAGAAATCATCTTTTCCCATACCGAAGCCTCATCTTCCAAAACAACAATCTGCTTAATTAGGTTTTCTAACTCCCGAATATTACCGGGCCAATCATAGGTCATAAAACGCTTGATCAAATCAGCCGAAAGTTTGGAATACCGTTTATTATATCGGAGGTTAAATTTTTCTAAAAAGAAATTAACCAAAAAAGGAATTTCTTCCCGGCGCTCCCGTAACGGAGGAAGAGTAATATTCACCACATTGAGCCGATAGTAAAGATCTTCCCTGAAGCTTCCTTCCTCCATAGCTTTGCGAAGAATTTTATTGGTGGCCGCAACCACCTGGACATTGACCTTCACATCGGTTTTCCCTCCAATATGGCAGAAAACCCCGTCTTGTAAAACCTGCAACAACTTGGCTTGCAAAGAGAGAGGAATCTCTCCGATTTCATCAAGAAAGATGATTCCATTATTGGCAAATTCAAACTTTCCCAACTTTCTCCGCTCAGCCCCGGTGAAGGCTCCTTTTTCATACCCAAAAAGCTCGCTTTCCAACAACCCATCGGGAAGCGCTGCACACAAAACCTTGATAAAAGGATTATGGCGTCGGAGAGATCGGGCATGAACGGTACGGGCTACTAATTCTTTTCCCGTTCCGCTCTCTCCCGTGATTAAAACTGTCACATCGGACACCGCCACTTGATTGATCACCCGAAGAATATCACTCATCCGTGGACTATTACACAAAAGATGTCCGTAATCCCCGGGGTGGCGTCCTTCTTGGGTTCCTTCCGCCTCTAAAGCGGCTTCATCTTTTACAATCGGATTTGGTTCCATATTAGTCTCTCCGGAAAATCTTTTAAGAAAACAGGAAAAGGTTCAAAGGGATTAAATCTTTTTTCCAATAAAACCTTCCACCGTCTTTAAACCACGGGGGGTTCCATGGCAAACCACACAGGCCTGTTTAACCCGTTCAGGGTCACTTGAAACAAGGATATAACTCAAACCGTCATGGTTCCAACTAATGGTATGGAACCCTTTGTATTTTTTTGGATAAAAAATAAGGCCGTCAAAAGGGATTCCTCCTTTCTCCAAACTCCGTTTAGGATAGGAAGAGGCGGTTACCCCCAAGGAAACTTTTTGTCCCTCCAGATCATAAGCCAAAAGAGCCAATTGTAGTGTCTCCGAAGGCCCAATCTTTCCTCCCTCGAGGGAAAGGTTTTCAGGCAACGCGGAGGGAAGTTGAACAGGGAACCCCACTTTATGTTTAAACCATGAGGTAGCTTCTTGCGGTTCAATGGCTTGAAAATCCAAATGAACACTGCCATCCACATAACCTTGATGATGATTGACAGCGGAACGGACCAGCTCCGGGACATCATCTTTCTTTAGTGGTTGAAAGGAAAAAGCGAATCCCACAACCAAAAGAATCACCGCCGCAAAGGCCAATACAGACCCTAGGTTTTTAAAAACCCCACCGGCTGCGGAAGTGGATGCTTTAGATGCCACTGTTCTTAAAATTTCATGTCGAATATCGGAAGGAATTTCTGGTTGGACCTGATGGTAAGATTCTTTAAAACAGTCTAAAAATTCTTTTTCTAAACGGTAACGACCCCTACAACCGCGGCAGGCCTTTAGATGAGATTGAACCCGAATGACCTCTTTAACATCAAGCTCTCCATCCAAATAAGGATATAATAATTCCTCAATAGCATTACATGCATACATTTAAATATTCTCCACTTTTAAATGGGAAACATTTTCATAGGCGACCAAGGAGCGTTTCAACTGGGTTCGACCCCTGGCCAACCGTGACATGACGGTTCCAATGGGACAATCTAGAATTTCGGCAATTTCTTTATAATTAAAACCCTCAATATCTTTTAAAATCACCGCTACACGCAAACGTTGGGGAAGATCTTGAAGGGCCATTTGAATGTCTTTTTTAAATATCTCATTTCTTCCATTGGGCAGCGCTTCATGAGCATAATGATGTAAAACCTCTCCTGCATGACCTTGTATAAACTCCCCATCCTCTTCCGGCTCGATGGGGAAAACCTCCCGCTGCCTGTCACGAAAATTATTGATAAAAATATTCTTCATAATGGTAAAAAGCCAGGCCTTGATATTGGTCCCTATTTCGAAACGGTCATAATAATGAAAGGCTCTCAGGAAGGTATCCTGAACCAAATCGGCGGCATCTGTTTTGTTCTTGGAAAGGGTGATGGCAAAGCCCCATAAGGAATCAAGATGTTTTAATGTAAGACTTTCTACCTCTTTCCGGTATATCCAGTCTTTCACAATTTTTATCCTTCCTTGGAAGCTTTCAAATAGTTAAACAATTAAAACTACCAAAATATTCCCTAATATTAGCAAAAAATAGAAAAAAAATTCTAAGTCATTGAAAAACATTCATATTTTTTTTATTCCCCATAACCGCTTCTATTAAGTGGAGAAATTTTTATAACTCCATGAAAAAGCTAAAATATTTTGCATAAAAAGCAAAGAAAATTTAGATTAGTTGAACTTTGAAAATTTGGAAAATTTTACATTTAAGTATTTCTTTTACCAAATTGTTGGAAAAACCGCCAAAACACTAAATAACTTTAATTTTTCAATGTCTTATAAATTTTTCCTTGTATAAACGGTATTAAATTAGTATTAGTGGAAGTATAAATAAAAGTACCAACTATGGATAAAAATGTCAATTTTAAATACCTTTAGCACCATTAAATTAAAATAATTTCCTGTTGGATAAATGGATTGTAGTCCTTAGGAAAATCTAATCATTTTTTCAAATAACTCACATTGAATGCATTTTAAAAATGGAAACCCCCACTGCATTACTATTTCGTCTTTAATTACAATAAAAATCTTGCCTTGAAAGCTTTTGAAAAAATGAAATGGAAGGGAAATTTTGGAACTAAACTAAAATGGTGGGGGCAAATCTTCTCAAAATCCTATGGAGCCGGCGAGAGGAGTTGAACCTCCGACCTGCTGATTACGAATCAGCTGCTCTACCACTGAGCTACGCCGGCACCTTTATATGAAACCTAGTGAAAGAGGTCCCTTTCCTTTCAAAAAAGGAAATGACATCTCCATCCCCTTTCTTAATCAGAATATCCCGAACCACCTGCCCCGATTCTCCGTAAGGCGCCAAGGGTTTTCCATTTAACTCCATCCGAATCCCACCGGCATTTCCTAATGTCACCAAAAACTGATGTTCAGCGCGTAGGGTGTATCTCTCACCCGGCTGAAGTGTCATCTCTTTTTCCACTGTTCCATCCAGGTAAACCAAAACCCAGCTTTGCTCAAGAGCTTCAATCAATAGGGAAAGTGGTTTCTCAATCGGCGAGGCAATGGGAGTTTGTGGGAGTTGGGTTAAGGTTTGATTGAGGGGTGGGTTTAGGGGTTTGCTTTCTTTTTTCTCCACCACAAGAGGGGTCATACTATTTCGCAACTCGGGTTTTGTTTTCGTTTCTGATGGACCCGGTTCAATAAGGGAGATTATCGGCTGATAATCCTGACTCACCGGTAGGGGGTGGGGAACCCTTACTTCTTGAGGGATGGCTTGGGACTCGAGGGAATCCCCAGGTTTTTGTGACACCAATAAAAAAATTAATAACACCAAAGCGACCAATCCCCCTGCAAACCCTAAAAGACCCACTCGATTTCCTTTTATGGTGGTGAAAGCCTCAGGCGAGGAAGAAATGGACCTCTGTTCTTTTTCTTTGGAGGACAGGAAAAATTCAGAAATAAAACTTTCGTACCGAATTAATACATCCTTCTCATCGAGGGAGAGGGTTCTCAAATAGGACCTGATAAAGCCCCTGGCAAAAACCTGGTTGGGCGCCTTGGCCAGATCATCCTCCTCCAAGGCCTTTAAATAGATTGGGTTTATCTTTGTCCTGGAAGCGATATGTTCCAGACTAATTCCTTTTTCTTTTCTGACCCGCTGAAGATATTTTCCTAAGGACTCCATGGTCATCCCGATAAAATTATTTAATTCCTGATCTGTTCCAATTGTGTTTTTGATTCTTTCGCAAAATTACTCTCCGGGGATAGCTCAATCACCCGCTGAAATTCCCCTTGAGCCAAACTCTTGGATCCCTCTTTTAAATAAGCCAGTCCCAATTGGTACCGGGCCTGTGTATATTCCGGGAAGGATTCTACCGCGCGTTTGTATGAATCAATGGCAAAACGGACCTTTCCCATTTCTGAATAAA
This sequence comes from Nitrospiria bacterium, assembly GCA_036397255.1. NCBI lineage: Bacteria > Pseudomonadati > Nitrospirota > Nitrospiria > Nitrospiria bacterium. Next base: position 38,971 of record DASWJH010000108.1, on the reverse strand, counting down.
CTTCGCCCATTTCAAAATAAGCCGGCGCATAACCCTTATTAACGCGAACGGCCTGTTGGAGCGAATCAATTGCCTCCTCGAATTTTTCCATTTTTTTATAAACCCGACCTAAATTATAATGAGTAAAATCGGGAGTGGGGTACAGGGGGTTGGAAAGAGCCTTTTGATATTCATCCACCGCCTCTTCCCACCTTTTCTGTTTGGCATAAATATTTCCCAAATAATTATGGCCTTCGGAATCGTTGGGTGTATTTTTTACAACCGTTTTGAATTCCTTAATGGCCTCTGGATATTTTTCCCACACATAGTAGATATGGCCCACCGCATACCGTGAATCCCGATCTTTCGGTTTCAGCTCCAATGCCTTTTGAAATTCCACAAAAGCTTGTTGGAAGTTATTATCATTTAAATAGGAAACGCCCAATTTAAAATGGGCCTGCGCTTTTTGATCCTGTTCAATTCTTTTCTGTGCTGAAACACATCCCAAAAACGGGAGTAAAATAAATAGTAACATAAGGAGAAAAATCTGTCTCCTCCCCCCCACTGATTTCTTCTCCCCTATCATGTTACACCTCCTCAAAATGGGTCAAGCGTTTAAACTCACGGTATCGGTTGACAATTTCCTGATAATTCAACGAATTGAGCCTCTCCAAACTGAAAGCTTCAACACAAAAAGAAGCCATAACACTCCCAAAAATGACCGCCTGGCGCATATTGGATTCCGAATAATTTTGGGTATTGGCCAGGTAACCCATAAAACCCCCAGCGAAGCTGTCACCGGCACCCGTTGGGTCATAAACCTGTTCCAAGGGAAATCCTGGGGCTGAAAAAATAGACTCCCCATTAAACATAAGGGCCCCATATTCACCCCTTTTCACAATTAAGATTTTAGGACCATAGGAAAGAATCGTTTGTGCGGCTTGTACCAAATTGGGGTTTTGAGCTAAAGCCCGGGCTTCCCCATCATTGATGATCAGGATGGAAACCTCTCCCAGGGTTTTTTTCAGGGAATCAGGTTTTCCGTCAATCCAAAAATTCATCGTATCACAAGCCACCAATTGAGGGGATTTCACCTGGTGCAACACTCCCCGCTGTAGATCCGGATCGATATTCGCCAAAAAAACCAGGTTAGCTGTTTGATAGGCCTTGGGAATCTGGGGGTTGAACTTTTCAAACACATTTAAATGGGTCTCTAACGTTTTGGCCTCATTGAGCTGGTACCCATATTCCCCCACCCACCGAAACGTTTTTCCCTTTTGCTTTTCAAGACCATCCAGTTGAATTCCCCTCTTTTTCAACAGTTCAATGTGAGCGTTGGGAAAATCTTCCCCAACCACCGCAACCAAACTGACTTCGGTAAAATAACTCGCCGAAATGGAAAAATAGGTGGCCGACCCACCCAACACTTCTTGTGCTTCACCAAAAGGGGTTTTCACAGAATCCAGCGCTACCGACCCAACAACCAATAATCCCATCCTTTCCTCCCTAAATTTAAAAAGTTGAAGTCAAATAGTCTTTTTTTATTTCGGTATTAGGGGCACGGTCTCAAGGGAAAAATATCATTTTAAAATTCAGGAGACACATTCTCCCTGATTCACCCTATTCTTTTTTCCGTTGGCCAGAGGAACTACCAAATTTCGGGCCGCACTGACGAACATTTCTTCAAAACGCGCCCGTTCATCTTGGGCTGACTCCACCACTCCAACCCGACCCACACCGGACCAAACCACCTTTTTGCAAAGGGAATCCCATAGTTCAGCCTCAAGCTCTACCTTTTTTGACACCAGCCCCCCTTTGGACGAAAAATCAAAATCGTTTATCCTGAGGTAAAGAAAATACCTGGTTTGGGTCATTACATACATTTGTTGAATAAATTGGGAATCTAAAAGATGACTCTGCTCATAATCATTCACCCCATCTCTAACCGTTTTTTCCAAACCCAATTTTTTGGCTTGAGTCAATGCCTCAGATTGACTCACCAATTGGGTTTTGGGAAAATAAATCCGTAAAGCCTGGTAGACCTCATAGATGGCATTCTGCCGGATTCCCTCACTGGCCCGGATATTGGCCATGGGCAAAACCGTTAACCCTTGGGCCTCCATGTAAGATACGGAGAAACCCCGGTCGGAAAAGAGCACTTCTCCTTCTTCCCTTAAAGAAGTGTCTTTGGAAATCAACCCCGTGCATGCCCAAGCGGCGCAGGCGACGAAGCCAATCATTAACCAAATCTTCATGATAAATATTTGCCAATAATCGGTTTCAACTTCCGAACGGCTTCTTTCTGGATGGCTTTCGGTTGGGTAATCAACGCGTTTTGAAGGGCATGAGCGCAGGAACAATTCCTCACCTTTGGAATTTTCGGAATCACCTCTAAAATAATTTTTTTGGAGGCTTCTACGTTTTGCTGAAGGATCTTAATCACCGCATCCGCCGTAACCGTCTCCTCTTCATGATGCCAGCAATCAAAGTCGGTGGCCAAGGCAAGGGTCACATAACAAATTTCCGCTTCCCTAGCGAGTTTTGCCTCGGTGGCATTGGTCATTCCGATCACATCCACCCCCCATGAACGGTAGAGAAGGGACTCCGCGCGGGAAGAAAATTGAGGTCCTTCAATACAAAGGTAAACACCTCCATTGTGTAACGGGACGCCTAAGGGACGACCCTTTTCAAAAACAATTTGCCGGAGGTCATGGCAAATTGGATCCGCGAAAGCCACATGGGCCACCAACCCGTTACCAAAAAAAGTACTCCGTCTTTGCTTGGTTAGATCAATAAAAGATTCGGGAAGGACAATATTCCCGGGTTGAATATTTTCCTTCATGCTGCCCACAGCACTCACGGATAAAATCCGTTCAACCCCCAGTTTTTTTAATCCAAAAATATTCGCCCTGAAATTAATATCAGTGGGCAGAATCCGATGCCCTTTGCCGTGACGGGCTAAAAAGGCCACCTTGACACCCGCAAGCTCCCCCATCCTATAAATACCGGAAGGATCCCCAAAAGGAGTCCGGACTTTAACCTCCCGCGTTTTTTTCAAACCCTGGATATCGTAAAGACCACTTCCCCCAATAACACCAATTTCCGCTTCAGGCTTCATCTCCAATATCTCCCACGTTTTTCCCAATCCCTGTCTATTTTTCCCCCGATGAAAACCTTTTTAACCAGCTTCCCCAGTTTCCTCTTCCTTTTTTCCCTTCATGGGTTTAATTCTGGGTTCGGTGGTAAAACCCTTTTCCTCTTTATTCCCCTCTTTATTCCCATCACGAAAAGGGAAAACGTCTTTTTGAGGGATGATGGTGGAAATGGCATGCTTATAGACCAACTCCTGGGTTTTATGCTTTAAAATAATTGCAAAATTATCAAATCCCTGAATGATCCCGGACAATGAGTTTCCGTTCAAAAGCCGGATCGTTACGGTGACTTTTTCCTTCCGGGCATTATTTAAAAAACTATCCTGCAAATTCATTGGGGTTTTCAACACGCTATACTCCTTTCAACAAGGGCAACCTCTGGATCGTTACTTTGAATATACGTCTGAATGATTTGATAGAGTTGCCTGGCAATGGTTTCAGGTTCTGAATCTTCTTCCAGATGAATCCACCGGACGCCCTGCTCACGCCTAAACCAGGTCAGCTGACGTTTTGCAAAACGTTTGGTATCCCGTTTCAAAATCCGGGTCATTTCTTCAAGGGTTATCTTTCCCATCAAATAGGGAATGACCTGGCGGTAACCCAAGGCACGCAAGGAAGGCATTTCCCCATGAGGGTTGCTATCTATTAAACCCTGAACTTCCCCCACCAATCCCTTTTCTAACATTTTATCTACCCGCTCCTCAATTCTTCGATACAGTTGCTCGCGGTCCCACTGTAAACCCAACAAAAGAGATTGATAACGGCCCTTCATAAATCCATGATTTAACCGAACCTGGGTCAATGTTTTTCCCGACAGGGTATATACTTCCAGGGCTCTAATAATTTTGACACAATCTCTGGGGTGAATCCGTTTTGCTGATTCCGGATCCACACCGAGAAGCTGTCGATGCAGTGTTCCTTCACCTCCCCGCTCTTCTTCCATTCGGAATTTCTCTCTCAAATTCCAATCGGGTCCAGGACCTTCCCATAACCCTCCCTTAAGAACGCGAATGTATAGACCGGTTCCCCCCACCACCAACGGGACCCGATGGTCTCGATGGCATCCGTCAATGGCCTCCTCTGCTCGCTTTTTATACTGACCCGCGCTAAAGAGCTCTTGGGGATCCACCACATCAATTAGGTGATGCGTCACCCTACCCCGTTGGAGAGGGTCCGCCTTGGCTGTCCCGATATCCAAACCACGGTAAACCTGCCGGGAGTCCGCCGAAATAATATCGGCTTTCAACAGGGGGGCCAACGCCAATGCCACCTCGGTTTTACCCGATGCAGTAGGCCCTACCAGAAAAATAACCAACCGTTCCTTAAAAACCGTTTGGTCCTGGGATAATGTCGGAGTCATACCCTATCTCCAGAAAAGGCGATCCAACGTTTTTCCTTCCAACTGGACCAGGGTAGGCCGTCCATGGGGGCAGGTAAAAGGCTGATCTGTTTTTTGAAGATCGAAAAGAAGGGTTTCCATTTCTTCCATTTTCATGGGCCGCTGGGCCCTGACAGCACTGTGGCAAGCAATGGTCGCTACAATTTTCTTCCGTTTTTTCTCCGGGGCTTGAGCCGATTCCTGTTCAGAAAGATCATCCACAATATCCATAATAAACCGACGGGAACCTTCCTTAGACACCAATGCAGGCATGGAACGGACCATAAACGTCCGTTCCCCAAAATCGTCTAAATCAATACCAAAGCCTTCCAATTCATGTTGGTGTTCTTTTAACAAAAGGGATTCGGGTAAGGAAAGCTCCAGGGGAAAGGGAATGAGGAGCCTTTGCCTTTCTTGTTGGAAGGAACCCGTGGTATGGAGGAACCGCTCAAACAGAACCCTCTCATGAGCCGTATGTTGGTCCACAAAATAAAGGTCCCTATCGGAAACCGCTAAAATAAAGGTATGATGAATTTGTGTTAAGGGAAACCATTTCTCTTTTAAAATCCTCGGATGGTGATCCGGCAATTGAAAAGAGTCAGGGGATAGAAACCGAAGGGATTTTTGTGGGGGGGAGAAAGACTCTTTGGGATAGGTCCCTTCCTTTAGGTATTGTTCGGCCGCCTCTTGAACACGGTTTTTATACCCACTGGTATTAAACGATGGAACCTCTTTCAAATCCCCTCCTTCTGTGTGGACTTCGAATCTATTCTCTTTAATGAAGGACCCCTCTGAATGGGAACCTCCCTGTTTTTGAACCAGAAAGGATTGAAGGCTTTCCTTTAACCAATCATGGACCTGTTTTGAATCCCGAAATCGGATTTCTTTTTTGGAGGGATGGACATTAATATCGATGGCTTGCGGGTCTAATTTCAGGAAAAGAAACGTAATGGGATGTCTTCCCCGAGAAAGAAGCGACTCATAAGCTTCATACACCGCATGCTGAATACCTGGACTTCGGACCGGACGGTTATTGATAAACAATTCCTGCTGATTTCTCCCCCCGCGGGTGAAAAGTGGACGAGAAATAAAACCGTGAAGTTTCATAGGTTCCGTTTCATGTTCCACTGCAATAAGCTGAGAGAAAAACTCCTCCCCAAAGGCCTGAAGGATTCGCTCACCAAGGGTTTTGACCGGCGTCAAATTATACAGCTCCCTTCGGGTCTTGCTTCCAAGAAGATTTAACCGAAAATGGAGAGAAGGGTAAGCCAGGGCCTGTTGCAGAATTAAATGGGATATATGGCTAATCTCCGTTGTGGCAGATTTTAAAAATTTACGACGGGCAGGGGTATTATAAAACAGGTCCTCAACTTCGATCAGGGTTCCTTCCGGGGCTCCTGCCTCCATGGGTCCCTTCATACTTCCCCCCTCCAGCCTTACTTCCGTTCCAATAGCCCCACCTTTTTTCATGGTCACCAAACGAACTCTGGAGATGGAGGCGATGCTGGGCAACGCTTCCCCTCTAAAACCCAAGGTCTGAAGGTGATGAAGGTCCTGCTCAGAAAAGAGTTTGCTGGTGGCATGCCGCTCAAAAGCCAAAGCGGAATCTTCCCGGTTCATGCCTTCCCCGTCATCCACCACACGGATTAAACTTTTTCCGCCATCCACAAGGTCCACTGAAATGCGCCGGCTTCCCGCATCAATGGAATTTTCAATCAATTCTTTGACGACGGAAGCGGGTCTTTCCACCACTTCCCCAGCGGCAATTTGGTTAATTACCACCTCAGGTAAAATTTTAATCTGGTTGCCTTCCTTGGAAGGGGAATTAACCCGCAGGGATTTTTCAAAACTCAACATTATCGAATCACCGCCAATTTTTCTTTGGCCAAACTGGCCTCATTGGAAAAGGGAAACTGTTCAATGACACGCTTGAGGGAATCTTTGGCTTTTCTTTTTTCCCCTAACTCCAAAAAGGAATACCCTTCTTTGAGGAGGGCGGTGGGAACCTTGTCATTTCGGGGATACCGTTGACGAAGGGTCTCAAACGTTTCAACGGCTTTTGGATAATCTTTTTGGAAAAAATAGCTTTCTCCCAACCAATAATGGGCGCTAGGCTGCAGAGAGGAGGTTGGAAATTGAGTTAAAAAGTTTTGAAACCCAATCAAAGCCAGATCATAATTTCCTCGAACATAATCGTTATAGGCCAGGTTATAGGCTTCAGTGGGTGTTAACCCCCCAACCCGATTTCCGGGAGAACTGGCTTCATCTGGGCTAGGGGTCTCTTGAGTCTCAAGCTCTCGAGGAATGATCCTTCTACCGGGAAGAACGGTTCCCTCCAATCCTCGCCCCTCAGGTTTGGGGGGTGGAGCCGGTTCAGGAATGGCAAATCCAGCGGACCCCAAACGCCTTTCCAAGGAATCCATTTTTTCCAAAAGTTCAGTTAACCGGTAGGATTGGTCATCCATTCGCCGTCCCAACTCAGAGACCACATGTTGATTCTCTTCCAACCTACCTTGTAGCATTTGAATTTCAATGCCTGTTTGATCCACCCGGCCCCCAAGATCTGCCTGGTGTTGCTGGGAAAAAGTGGAGTTCTCTTTCAGATACCCCTCAATCGCGAGCAGTTTCCGCTCCATGTCTCTATCTCTTGCTTTAAAATCATCCATGTCCAGTTGCACATCCACCATGTCGGCCTGGAGGGCACAACCACTCATCAAGAGCAGGCCTATTCCAAAAATAACCATAAGCCAACCGGTTGTTTTCATCGACGTTCTCCTCTACCCATTACCCACAGGGATCTTTCTACCCTCTGTATAAAGGACTTATTTAACCACAAAATGAGCTCTCCGATTCTTTTGATAGCAGTTTTCATCGGTACCCATACAAAAAGGTCTTTCTTCCCCGTAACTGATAGTAGAAATTCGACTGGAGTCCACCCCCATTGCAACCAGGAACCGTTTGGTGGCCTGGGCACGCCGCTCGCCTAAGGCCAAATTATATTCGGTGGTTCCTCTTTCATCACAATGTCCTTCAATTTGAACTTTTACATTGGGATTGGAGCGGAGCCAATTGGCATTTTCCCTAAGAATGGTTTTCGCATCTTCACGAACCAGGGCCTTGTCAAAATCAAAAAAGGAATCACCCATTCCGATAACCATGGGGACTTCTTTACCGCTGGCCCGTGGAACTTCCGCCTCTTGAATACTGGGGGCGGTAATACTCGGCTCCACCCGCTCGGTGGCCGGGCCAGGCCTTTCTTTTCCGACATTCACCGTTTCTTTAGCGGTCTCTACTTTTTTAGGACATCCCGTTAAAAGGAAAAAACCAAGGACGATCAAAAAACCAGGCAACACAGCGCTATTCCATATCCGATTCATATAAGTAGCCTCCCTTCCTTTCATTGATTCATTACCATTTAAATTGAGCTCAAGAAAAACCGTATTTACTTTCCCTTTCTCAATCCCTTAGAAAACAATCCGCATCTTCCATTGACCGCTGGACTTTAGCGGGGAGACCATGCGGGATTCATATTGTCAGCCCCATTAAAGGTCAAACGCTCCAAATCAGTTCCTTTCGCCCCCATGAAATAAAGGTTAAACGGTCCTTCCCGGTTTGAACCAAAAACCAAGTGTCGCCCATCCGGAGCCCAGGAAGGATTTTCGTCATCCCACGCGCCTTCTGTTATTTGCACTTCCTTTAAACCATCCGGACTGATCAGGCAAATATGAAAAAATCTATCCACACGACAGGTATAAGCGATCCATTCTCCACTGGGGGACCAACTGGGAGAACTATTGTAGCTTCCCGTAAAAGTCAGTCGATGAACGTTGGAACCGTCAGCGTTCATCAGATACAGTTGAGGACTGCCACCCCGATCCGATGTAAACACCATGGCATTTCCAGAGGGGGACCAGGTTGGAGAAAGATCGGTACTGGAATTAAATGTGATCCGTTTGAGATTTTTCCCTTCACGATTCAGAAGATACAATTCGGTGTTTCCATCCTTGCTTGATGCAAATGCAAGGAAAGAACCGGAGGGATTCCACGCCGGGGAAATGTTGAGCCCCGGAAAACCGGCCATTTTCCAACGACGGCTGGTGACCAAGTCGATCACGAACAGATCAGGATTTCCATCACGAAAAGAGGTATAGGTAATCCATTTCCCATCCGGGGACCAGCGTGGAGACAGGACAATACTTTGATCCCCGGTGATCCGCCGTGGGTTATATCCATCATAATCGATTAAGAATACTTCTTTCACACCGCTCAAATTCGAAACATAGGCAATGGTGGTTTGGGCAAACCCTTTTTCCCCGGTGTAATGGTAAACGATATCATCCGAGAGGCGGTGAACCACCGCCCTGAAAAATTTTCGTTGTCCCGAATAACGCTTTGAGAGGACCACTTTTCCTTTAAAGGCATCATAAACATGGGCCTCCAGAACCACATCCTCTCCGTTGAGTCCCAAACGGGCCCAAACAAACGCATCAGCCCCCACACCGCGGATTTCACGAACCAAGTCTTCATGGGCTCGGTTTTGCTCCCCTTGAAAACGCATCCCGGGAAGGTCGATCACACGAAAAAAATGAGAACGTCTCAAATCCGCCTCTAGAATCCCTCTGGCCGTGGTTCCTTCCAAACGGAGTGACTCCTGCACCTCGAAACCCAAGATGCCAAAGGGAATCTTTTCACTTTCTGACTTTGTAATCCCCATAAAAACTTCGGCCCCGATGACCGGCTCTACAGAAAAGGTGCTCCACCACCCCACCCCAAGCAAAACCACCATCCAGCACCGATGATAAAACCAACCGCCCCAATTCACTACAGGTTCCTATTCAACAAAAAACTCACATGGATCAGCAAAGTGCTTTCCAAATATTCCCGTGGAAGAGGAGGGAAGGGATCGGCTTCATGAACCGCCCGTAAGGCCGCCAAATCAAAATGTTGATTTCCTGAACCCTTTTCCATCTTGACCCCACTGACTTTTCCATTTCTTGCAATTTTAAATACCACGACGGCCTCGGGACCCTCAGTCACCGCCCCCACCGGGGGGGGTGACCAACTTCTTCGAAGTTTTTTTTCAGCACTCAATAAATACGCCGGAAAAGGGAAATTTGAAACCTCGAGCATGGGCGTGATACTGGTAGGAGAAATTGCCGCTTCCTTCAAAGGAGGGGCTTCCTGGGGCTCCTGTTGGGTTATCTCAGCTAACTGTTTTTTCAATTCCTGAACCCTTTTCTTCCGTTCAGAAGAGGCCGGATCCTCAACCGCAGAGCGTTTTTGAACAACGATCGGTTTGACAATTTCCTCCTGAATCACTTCCTTTTTGGGTAAATGGATCTTTTGGGTTTTCACTTTTTTGGGTTCGGTTTTTTCTGAAACCACCACCGCCTTTTTGGGCTCGGATGCTTTAACCAAGGGGCGGGGGTTGGGCTCCACCTCTCTTTCGGGAAGCTCAACAAGGTCCACCTGGTAAGTTTGAAGGTATGGGGTTTTCCATCCCATGCTAAAGGTAAAGGAAAAGAGCATGAGGAGAAAAAAACCATGAAACCCTATGGACACAGCGAGCATTGGTTTCATTTGAAAGGGTCGCCTGTTTCTTCAATCAATCAAGGGGGTCATATTTTTCTCTTTCTGCCCGGCGGTTCAGTCACCATCCCCAACTTATCGATCCCCACCTGTTTAACGGTATCCATTACGGCAATCACCACCCCATAGGCCACCGACTGATCCGCCCGAAGATAAACGGTTACCCCGGGATTCCGGTCCTTTACCGATTGGAGCTTCGGCCTTAAATCCTTCAGTAAAACCGTTTCCTTATTCACAAAAATTCCACCGTTTTTTTCAACGGAGATTACCAACCGTTCTTTGGCTTCAATGGTATTGGTTGAAGATTTTGGAAGCTCAATGTCAATCCCCCGGTAAAGGAGAGGAGCAGTCACCATAAAAATGATGAGTAAAACCAAAACCACATCCACCAGGGGAACCACATTGATCTCTGCTAAGAAACGACGCCCACCCAGGTTTGAATCTGTTCCGTGCAAATTGAACCCCTTAGGCCCTAACCGTCTCTTCTGGCTGGGCCTGTTCTTCAAAAAGTTCCATCAATTCCAAAGAAAAGGCTTCCATCTGGGAAGAGGACACGCGAATACGGTTTAAAAAAATATTGTAAGCGATTACGGCGGGAATGGCGGCAAACAAACCCGCGGCAGTGGCCACCAAAGCCTCTGCTAATCCAGGGGCTACCGTGGCAATGCTGGCAGTCTGCTGTCGCCCAATCTCCTGAAAGGCATTGATGATTCCCAAAACGGTTCCAAATAAACCTACAAAAGGAGAAACATTTCCCGTCGTCGCCAGAAAAGATAAATACTCTTCCTGATGAGCGATTTCCTCCTGAATGGAACTTTTGATAGATCGCTCAAGACCTCTCACCCTGGCCGGGTCCCCGTTTTGCCCATGTTCACCTCGCCGATAAACCCTTCGGTACCCCTCCAAGAATAAAGAAGCCAGAGAGGAATCCACGCAACGCTCGGCTTCCCGTTTCATTTCAGCAATATCCTCCCGATGACTGACGAATTGAAGAAAATGACGTGTGGCCCGCTTCTCCTTTTTAAAAATTCGATACTTATAGAAAATAATGGCCCAAGATACCACTGAAAAAAGCAGCAAAAGAAGCAAAACCAGCTTGATGATCCAACTGGAGGAAAGAACCACTTCCAGAATTTGAGAGCCTCCCCAATGAAATCCTTCAGGCATACCCCTTTAACCCTTTCCTCCGCGCTCATGGACAAAGCGCCCATCCCCCCGATCAAGGCGATAAAACCTCATAATGCATTTTGGTAGGGGGAGTGGGCGCAGAAAAAAAATGGCTCGTTGATTTTTTAAAATTCTCTCAATTTTGGCGGGGCCGACGAGGCTCGAACTCGCGACCTCCGGCGTGACAGGCCGGCGTTCTAACCAACTGAACTACGGCCCCGCACATTGTGTACACTTTTATTCAACTGCTTTTTGGTTCCACCCGGGCATTTGAAATGAGTTTGGCCCATGGGCGGGAAATTATTAATACTGATGGTAGGCGGAACAGGGCTCGAACCTGTGACCTTCGGCTTGTAAGGCCGACGCTCTCCCAGCTGAGCTATCCGCCCGTTCTCTAAACTCGGGCATCAATCCTTTCTTCTTGTAAATACAAGGGGAACGGGCTAGAATACTAACAAGATTACCATACCTTGTCAACAGATAACGGTTGAAAATGTGTTGAAAAATCAACCATATTTCCAAATCTTTCATTTCAATTTTATTATCCGTGTTTTCTCAATGGTCACGTTGGTTTTTTTGGCTCAAGGATGCACATCGGAGGGACCTTCTGCCCCTTTTTCCCCGGAGAAAAAAAATATACCTTCCCCCACCAGGCCAACAGGAAAACAACTTCAGTGGACGACTTTTGAAACCGGGCAAAATGTAAAAACCCTTGCCTTGGATGGCCCTTTTCTATGGATGGGCCTGCCTTCTGGAATCATAAAATACGATACCCGGACACAGGACAGACACCAAATTTACACCATTTCAAACACACAGGCCGGCTTTCTCGCCCGTGGCATTTATAAAATAAAAATTGACCCGGAGGGAAATAAATGGGTGGCAACCTATGGTGGAGGACTTTCCAAATTCGATGGAAAACAGTGGACAACGTTTACGCCCTATGGTGCAGGGTCCACCATCTATGGACCCACATGGATGATCTACACACCGGGGGAAGGCCTGGGAGACCTTTGGGTCTATGACATGGTTTTTGGATCCAAAGGAGAAATGTGGGTTGCCACATGGGAAGGAGCCAGCCGGTTTGACGGCAACCGTTTTACGACCTATTCCGAGGAAGCCGGTCTAGCGGACAAATGGGTTTATTCCATTGCTTGGGAGGGGGATCATATTTTATGGTTCGGAACCGAAGGAGGCGTCACACGATTCGATGGCTCATCTTGGGAAAGCTACTCCCATCAGGACGGTTTAGGAGCTGACCCCACGCGTTTGGGCACCGCCAATCTATTCCGGCCCAACACTTCCCATCACGCCCAAAGTGAAAAAAAAGTGGGAGAACCCAACCCTAACTATGTGCTTGCCATTGCCATTGACCAAAACCATCATAAATGGTTTGGAACATGGGGAGCAGGACTCACCCGGTTTGACGGATCCACCTGGACAACTTACACTCGGAACGAGGGGCTGGGAGGAAATTTTATTCATGCGCTTTCCATGGATCACGAAGGAAACCTCTGGGCTGGAACCGATGGAGGGGTTAGCTGGTACGATGGAAAACAGTGGCACACCTTGACAACTCAAGATGGCTTGATGGATAACAATGTATTTTCCTTTGCATTCAACAAAAAGGAAAAGTGGATCGGAACATGGAAAGGGCTCAACCGCCTTCAAATGAACTGATTAAGGACGATGGCAAAAAAAATTTTAATTATTGAGGATGAGAGGGATTTAGCCCAACTACTCGTTCACTACCTAGAAAAAGAAGGATACAAAACACTCTTGGCAACGGAAGGACCCACAGGGTTAAAAACCGCCCAAACCGAAAATCCGGACTTAATCATTTTAGATCTCATGCTTCCCGGTATGGACGGCCTGGAAATCTGTAGGAGACTCCGAACGGGTGCCCATACCCGTCATCTGCCCATCATGATCCTCACCGCAAAAGGAGAAGAAACCGATAAAGTGGTCGGCCTTGAACTGGGGGCCGATGATTACATGACCAAACCGTTTAGCCCAAAGGAACTGGTCGCCCGGGTCCGGGCACTGACCCGAAGAATGGAACGGCAAGAAACCACCCCATTACAATTCACTTATCAAAATATGGTTTTAAATGTGTCCAGCCATGAGGTGAAATTTCAAGGAAAAGAGGTCCCGCTCACGGCAAAGGAATTTAATCTTCTTCTTGAACTGTTGAAGGGCAAAGGAAGGGTTTTAACCCGTGACATATTACTCAACAATATCTGGGGATACGACTATTATGGAACCACGCGAACCGTGGATGTTCATATCCGTCGGTTGAGAGAAAAAATCCCCATCTTGGCCAAAGCCATCCTCACCGTTAAACCCTATGGCTATAAGCTCAAGGAGGAGGAGCCAACCATTTGAAATTCTCCATTCAGTGGAAGTTTATTACGGCTTTCTTTTTTATCATCGTCACCACCCTGGCAATAAATTTCCTCATTCTGCTTTTCCTTCCAACCCACCTTACTGAGGGACCCCGCTCGAAGTTAACCTTCCTCTTGGCCTCCTCAAGCGCATTGGTGTTCACACTCCTTCTGTGTTATCCCTGGATCCGGAAATTTCAAAACGCCCTTTCGGAGATTGAAGGCCTTGCCACCCGGTTGTCCAAGGGAAATTTTGGGCAAAGGTTACCCCTCAATGTTCATGAAGAGACGGGAGAACTGGCCGATTCCATCGATCAAATGGCGGTGTCGATTGAAACACAGGTTTTTCAGCTTTCCGAGGACCGGACCCATCTTTCCGCCCTATTAACCGGAATGGTTGAGGGAGTTCTGGTTCTGGACCGGCAAGGACAAATTCTATTGACCAATACCGCAATGGAAAAAATGTTTGGCCTTTCACGACAGGAGACCAAAGGCCGGCCTTTTATAGAGGTTATTCGGCATCATCGCCTGAACGAATTTATTCAACGCACTTTGGAGTCCAAAACCAATCCATCGGAGGAAATCGCCATTCCCGCCCCGGAAGAAAAGATTTTTTTTGTTCAGGCCTCTACCGCAAAAAACGCCGATGAACAAGAGATCGCAGCGGCTTTTGTTTTCCATGATGTCACCCCATTAAAAACCCTTGAAAGGGTCAGGAAAGATTTCGTCGCCAATGTGTCTCATGAACTCCGCACCCCCATGGCCTCTATTAAAGGATATATTGAAGCCCTTTTGGATGGGGCAAAGGAAAATCCCACTCAATGCACCGAGTTTCTAAAAATCATCGAAAAACATGCGGATCGTTTGAATAATATCATTTCGGATCTATTGGCTCTTTCACAAATTGAATCCGGAAAATACCAATGGGTCAAAAATGAAATCCAGGTGCCGGAACTTTTTGAAAAAGTCTCCTCCATCCTAAAACCCCTGGCGGAAAAAAAGGATCAACACCTGTCCATCCACATTTCCCAGCCGATCCATCCGATCCAAGGGGATCTAGAAAAAATGACGCTGGTGGTCACAAACCTTCTAGACAATGCCGTGAAATACACCCCTGCAGGGGGAAAAATAACATTGGGGGCTTTGGAAACCGATTTCGCCACGGAAATTTCAGTTTCCGATTCGGGGCCTGGGGTTCCCAAAAAAGATCTTTCTCGAATTTTTGAACGTTTTTACCGTGTGGATCGGGCCCGATCGCGAGAAATGGGTGGAACCGGACTAGGCCTTTCCATCGTAAAGCATATTGTAGAAACCCACGGTGGTTCCGTGACGGTTCAAAGCCAACCTGGGAAGGGATCCACCTTCACCGTTCGGATTCCCAAAAGAAAAGGAAACGGGGAATCGTAATGCCGGTTTGGTGGGTCTCAGTTCTGATGGGAATCATTGAAGGTCTGACAGAATTTTTGCCAGTTTCTTCAACGGGACATCTCATTATTGCCGGCCATTTTTTAGGGTTTACAGGAGACTTTGCAAAAACGTTTGAAATTGCTATCCAGTTAGGGGCCATTTTGGCGGTGGTGGTCTATTTTTGGGTTCAGATATCCGATCTTTTTTTTCGCCTCCCAATTGATCCTACGGCACGGACCTTTGTCACCGCAATCGGATTGGCATTTCTCCCGGCAGCCTTTGTGGGATTAATCGCCCATGGGGCCATTAAAGTTTATCTCTTCAACCCCATTACCGTTGGAATTGCACTCGTAATCGGAGGATTCGCTATTTTAATCATCGAATCAAAAAAGAAGACAAGCCATATTAGCCAACTGGAAGGGATTAATTTTAAAACTGCCTTTTACGTGGGTTTGGCCCAATGCCTTGCCCTTTTTCCCGGGGTCTCCCGTGCAGGGGCAACCATCATGGGAGGGCTGGTGGTCGGGATGGATCGAAAGACCTCAGCGGAATTTTCTTTTTTCCTCGCCCTTCCCACGATGTTTGCCGCCACATTATACGATGCCTTTAAAAACAGAGCTTTGATCACCGATGAAAGTCTGGGGATAATGCTTTTGGGCCTGGGGGCCGCCTTTGTAACGGCTTGGGGGGTGATCGCTTTATTTCTTGCTTTTATTAAACGGCATTCTTTTAAGCCTTTTGGTTATTACAGAATTGTATTTGGATGTTTTATTCTATTTATTTTTTGGTCAGGTTTTTTTAAATTTTAAAAAACTTTCTTTTGACTCCTCTATGGGCAAACCCAAAAAAGTTCTTTTTTTATGCACGGGGAATTCGGCCCGAAGCCAGATGGCCGAAGGATTGGCCAGAGACTTGAGCAAGGGAATCCTCGAAGTGTCCAGTGCAGGCTTGAACCCAAAGGGAATCCACCCCATGGCCATTGAAGTGATGGATGAAATGGGCATCAATATCCGTTCCCAAACATCAAAAAAAATAGAGCTTTCCTTTCTATTGGAAATGGATGTGATCATCACCGTTTGTTCAAATGCGGAATCCCATTGCCCAGCAACCCCCCCAAAGATACGCAAAGAACACTGGCCTTTGGAGGATCCCGCCCAGGCCAAAGGGTCCCAACAGGAAATCAGGGAAGCCTTTCGGCAAGCTCGAAGTGATCTTCATTCCCTGATGGTTCCCTTTATCCAAAAAATGATTTCAAACCCGGGGACGATCACCTGAAATTGGAAATATTGCTCCGTTTATAAACTCAAAACAGGATGAAAAAACCTCTGACGCCAGAAGCCCTCCGTCTTAAGGAAAATCGAACCCTCAAAGCCCATTGGCACCGGTGGGGTCCCTACCTGAGTGAACGGCAATGGGGAACGGTTCGGGAGGATTACAGCCCCAACGGCGATGCCTGGAACCATTTTCCTTTTGAACAGGCCCGGTTCAGAGCATACCGCTGGGGCGAGGATGGCATTGGGGGCATATCCGATAACCACCAACGGCTCTGTTTTGCTCTGGCCTTTTGGAACGGGAAGGATCCGATTCTAAAAGAAAGACTTTATGGAGTGGGAGGTCATGAGGGCAATCACGGGGAGGATATCAAAGAATACTATTTTTATTTGGACAACACCCCCACACACGCTTACATGAAATATCTATATAAATATCCCCACCAAGCCTTTCCTTACTCCCAACTCCTTCACGAAAATCAAAAAAGAAATCGATCGGATCCGGAATGGGAATTGATGGATACCGGGATTTTTGAACAAAGCCGATACTGGGATATTTTAATTGAATATGCAAAAAAGACCCCCGATGACCTTCTGATCCAGATTACGGTGAACAACCGGGGTCCCCAGGAAGCCGAGCTACACCTTCTCCCTACCTTGTGGTTTCGAAATACCTGGTCATGGAACGGTTCTTCTAAACCAAATCTAAAGGACATTTCAAACAGGAAAAAATGGAAAACCATACACACAGACCACCCTACCCTAGGGAAGCAGACCTTATTTTGTGAAGAAGCAAACCGATTGCTTTTCACCGAAAATGAAACAAACTTCCAACATCTTTTTGGAACACCCAACCGCTCCCTTTACACCAAAGATGCTTTTCATCATTATGTGATCGATGGAAAACAGGAAGTCATTAATCCCCAAGGGATCGGAACCAAAGCCGGCGCCTATTACAGGTTAAAAACAGATCCCGGGAAACCCAAAATCATACGGCTTCGTTTAACCAATCTGACGGATGGCATTTCACCGTTCGGTAAATCTTTTTCTACCCTCATTCAAAAAAGGAAAAAAGAAGCCAATGGTTTCTACGAAGGCTTAACCTCTGACACCCTAACAAAAGAAATGCGGATGATCCAAAGGCAAGCTTTTTCGGGCATGTTGTGGAACAAGCAGTTTTATCACTACATCGTGGAGGATTGGTTAAAGGGTGATTCCAAAGAACCCGAGCCACCGGGCAGTCGAAAAAAAGGACGTAACAAGGGTTGGCCCCACCTGTATAATGAGGATATTCTTTCCCTGCCAGATAAATGGGAATATCCCTGGTTTGCCTCGTGGGACCTTGCTTTTCACGTCATTCCCTTTGCTTTGATTGATCCGGACTTTGCCAAAAAACAACTGCTCCTTCTCACACGGGAATGGTACATGCATCCCAATGGTCAAATTCCTGCTTACGAATGGGGTTTTGGAAATGCCAACCCGCCGGTGCATGCCTGGGCGGCGTGGCGGGTATACAAAATTGAAAAAAAACAGCGGGGAAAGGGTGACCGGGTCTTTTTAGAACGGGTATTTCAGAAACTTCTCCTGAATTTTACCTGGTGGATCAATCGAAAAGACACCGATGGAAAAAATATCTTTCAAGGGGGATTTCTGGGATTGGATAACATCTCCGTCTTTGACCGGAATGAAGCCCTTCCTACAGGGGGACACCTGGAACAATCCGATGGAACCAGCTGGATGGCCTGTTACAGTCTTCACATGCTGCGAATTGCCCTTGAACTGGCGAAGGAAAACCCATGCTATGAAGATATTGCCAGTAAATTTTTCGAGCACTTTTTATATATCGCCAATGCCATGAACCATTTCAAAGAACTTCAAACCGGCCTATGGAATGAGGAAGACGGGTTTTTTTATGATGTCCTCCAACTCCCCGATGGATCCACCCTTCCTCTAAAAGTCCGTTCAATGGTCGGAATCATTCCTCTTTTTGCGATTGAAACCCTGGAACCCGAATTGATTGAATCTCTGCCAGGCTTTAAAAGACGCCTAGAATGGTTCATTACCAACCGCCCTGACCTTTCCCGCAATGTGGCAAGTATGGAAAAACCCGGAGTCGGAAAGCGCCGCATCCTTTCGGTGGTGAATCCTGAAAACCTACGTCGCCTGTTGCATAAAATCCTAGACGAGGAAGAATTTTTGAGTCCCTTTGGAATACGATCTCTTTCCAAATATCACGAAAAAAACCCGTTTGTTTTAAAAGTAAACGGACACTCCCACGAGGTTCAATATGAACCCGGCGAATCCAAAGGTTCCCTATTTGGGGGAAACTCAAATTGGCGTGGTCCCGTCTGGTTTCCGGTTAATTTTCTCCTTTTGGAGGCACTCCAGAAATTCCATTTTTATCTGGGAAATGATTTCAAAGTGGAATGTCCAACGGGTTCAGGGCATGAGGTCAATCTTTGGGAGGTTTCTACTGAAATTTCCCACCGAATGATACGGCTTTTTCTTAAAAACCAAAATGGGAACCGCCCCATTAATGGAGAAAACTTCCCTTTTCATGACAACCCTCATTGGAGGGACCATATTCTATTTTATGAACATTTTCATGGCGATCAAGGCCAAGGACTCGGTGCCAGTCATCAAACCGGTTGGACCGGACTGGTCGCAAAACTCATTCAACAATGCGGAGAGTATTGCGGGCATCACAAACCACCGAAACTGACTTGATATTTTCTATTAATCCCTTCCCCCATTTAAAATCTTAGTTCCTTCCATTGCAATAAAAAAATTCCATTTAATCATTCCTTTTAAGAAAAAACTGAACCTGCCCTCCTTTTTTTTACACAGATTTAACTTGGTTGTGATGGATGTTTAACATTCCCCTGATAGGGTACCTATCGTAAAAAAAACTAACGGAACCATGACAAAACCCGGTAGTCAGGAAAGGAAAGGCAAAATGGGAAGAAAAACCAAAATTTTTCAACCTCTCATAAAAAAAGATCCTATTAAAACCCCGCTTCATTTAATGAAAGAGATTAAAAAAGAGGTAGACCGAGCCATAGGATAAAGGAGTCCTTTAGGTTTCCCTCTATCTTTATTTTAGGCGAGATTTAAAGGACTCTCCATTTAATGAAATTAAAAAAATAAAAAGGAGACAAAGATCAATGAAGAGAAAAATTTCAATGTTAATGACATTATTGGCTCTGGGCATTGTCCATATTCCAGTGCTTGGGGCAACCGATTTAAAATTCTCCGATTTCGTTGATGAAATAAAACTGAAAGGGGATCTTCGCCTTAGACATGAGTCCTTTTGGAAAAATCCCGATCAGGATCGCCATCGTCAACGGCTAAGGCTCCGGGTGGAAACCAAATTTAAAATAAGTGATTTCACGGCTGGAATCCGCATTGCCAGTGGCAGCGCTGATCAAACCTCTACCAATCAGACCTTTGACAACCTTTTCTCATCAAAGGATATCTTTCTGGACAGAGCCTACCTATCCTGGAAAGGGGCTAACACCGAATGGTTGAAACTCACCGGAGGAAAAATGGCCATTCCTTTCTTTACCTTCTATTCAACGGACATTGTCTGGGATTCGGATGTTAATCCCGAAGGGTTTTCTGAAAGCTTTTCTTTTCCCATCGGAAGTGAGATTTTTGTGAATTTGGGCCAATTTGTTCTGGATGAGGATTCCGGGTCCAACAAGGATCAGTGGATGTTCGGTCAACAAGTCGGCCTCACCCTTGATCTTGTAGAGAATACGGAGGCCACATTGGCTATTGCTTACTATGTAACGGATAACGCCACCCAAAGTACCCTAAGCCAGGCAAGCACCTTGGATGGAAATTCAAGGGACGGAAGCGGCGTACTAATCAATGAATACCGCACCCTGGATGTCACCGGTGTGGTTAAAACAAAAATAGGTGGTTTACCGGTCAGTGTTGGAGGTGATTATATCAAAAATTTAACAGATACCGTGAACGCGGCCGGAACTGGAACCGGTAATGACGGATATCAGGTTGGCGTTATTCTTGGAAAAGCCAAAAAAGCAAAAGACTGGGAGGTTGCTTATTTTTTTAAGCGTGTAGAAACAGATGCAACTTTAGCCGATATATCCGATTCCGATTTCGGTGATGGAGGTCTAAACCGAAAGGGGCACATTGTATGGGGAGCTTACCGTATTTTTGATTTTTTAAAAACCCAGGTGAAATTTTTTTCAACAGAAGCCCTTTCAGAACCCAAGGATGATATTGACCGCCTTCAGGTCGATCTGATTGGTTATTTCTAAAGGAACCGTAACATAGATTTTACATTCCCGTAACATTAAATTAACAATGTACCTCTAACCTAGCAAGGAGAATAAACCATGTTAAACTCAGACACACAAAAGTTATATAATTCCCCCCTTGTTCTTAAAGCAGGGCTCATGGGGATCACGCTGGCCTTTCTTTTTACTCTTTCTCCCAAAATAGCAACTGGAGCGGACCTCATTAAAATAGATGGCTCCAGTACGGTTTACCCAATTACCGAAGCCGTTGCAGAGGAATTTCAGATCAAAAATCGATCTTCCCGTGTTACCGTGGGAATCTCCGGAAGCGGAGGTGGGTTTAAAAAATTCTGCCGCGGGGAAACAGACATTACCGATGCCTCTCGGCCCATTAAAACAAAGGAAATTAAACTTTGCGGGGAAAACGGTATCCAATACATCGAAATTCCCGTTGCCTATGATGGTCTGGCCGTTGTCGTAAACCCTAAAAATGATTGGGTCAAACAGATGACCATTTCCGACCTTAAGAAAATTTGGGAACCCGATGCTCAAGGAAAAGTCACCCATTGGAATCAAATTTACCCCCATTGGCCAAAAAAGGAAATTCATCTCTTTGGCCCGGGTGTAGATTCCGGCACTTTTGACTATTTCACAGAAGCGATTATGGGTAAATCTCAATCCAGCCGGGGGGATTTTACATCCAGTGAAGACGACAATATCCTGGTTCAAGGGATTGCGAATGATGTTTATGCCCTGGGTTATTTTGGTCTCGCATACTATGAGGAAAACAAAAGTAAACTAAAATTGGTGCCCATTGATGGGGGGAACGGTCCAATCGCTTCCTCTCACAAAACCGTGGAGGATGGGTCTTATTATTTGGCCCGACCCCTTTTTATTTATGTCAGTGAGAGTTCTTTAAAAAAACCCGAAGTGAAAAAATTTGTGGATTTTTATCTCCAAGAAGGACCTGCCCTTGCCGAAGAAGTGGGCTATATTTCTCTTCCCCAATCGATCAGAAAAATGGTAGATTCCCGTGTGAAGGAAAGAAGGCTAGGTTCAGTTTATGAGGGGAAGGGATCGGTTGGAAAATCATTGAACTCCCTCCTCCGTGAATCCAACTAACATCCAGGGGAGTACCCACCTATTTGCAAAAAGCAATCGCCCTGCGCAGGAAAAAAAACCTTTTGGGGGAAAAGATCATTCAGTCCTTTCTTTTCCTGTGCGGGGTTCTTTCCCTTTTGACCACCCTTGGAATTATTTTTGTCCTTTTCTTTGAAACCTTTCATTTTTTTAGAGAAGTTTCCTTTAGTCAATTTTTTCTGGATACCCAGTGGACCCCCCTTTTTATCAATAAACATTTTGGAATTTGGCCCCTCGTTACAGGAACATTTCTGGTCTCCCTCATTGCCATGTTGGTCGCCATGCCCATTGGGTTATTGAGCGCCGTATTTTTAAGTGAATACGCTTCAGACGCTCTGCGAAGAACCATTAAACCCGTTTTGGAAATCCTTGCTGGAATTCCCACTGTGGTATACGGTTATTTCGCTCTTCTTTTTGTGACCCCCCTTTTGCAAAATCTGATCCCTCAATTATCCGGATTTAATGCATTGGGGCCAGGAATTGTGATGGGAATTATGATCACACCCATGATTTCATCTCTCAGTGAAGATGCCATGTTTTCAGTCCCCAAAAGCCTCAGAGAAGGAGCCTATGCCTTAGGTTCATCCCGGTTACAAGTGGCATTAAAGGTGGTATTCCCCGCGGCTTTTTCAGGAATCAGTGCGGCCTGCATCCTTGCCATTTCCCGAGCCATCGGTGAAACAATGATTGTAACCATAGCCGCTGGACAACAACCTAGATTAACATTAGATCCATTCGTACCGATCGAAACCATGACTGCCTATATTGTTCAGGTGAGCCTGGGAGATACCCCTCATGGGACCATTGAATATAAAACCATTTTTGCTGTTGGAATGACCCTTTTTTTAGGGACTTTCCTTTTAAACCTCACCAGTCATTGGCTTCGGGAACGGTATCGGGAGGTTTATGAATGAAAACCCTGACCTCAAAAGAATTAAATCAGCTTTTTTCAAAGCGAAAATGGGCTGATCGAATCTTTATCGGATTGGCGCTAGGCGCTTTATTTGTGGCCTTAGCAACCCTTTTGACCCTCTTGATTTCGATTCTAATCGATGGGTTTACAAGGCTCAGTTGGGATTTTTTAACAAGCTACCCCTCCCGAAGGCCCCAAAGGGCAGGGATCCTATCCGCTACGGTTGGAACCATATACATGATTGTCCTCACGGCGATAATCGCTTTTCCCCTCGGAGTAGGGGCGGCCATTTATCTACAAGAATTTTCAAAAAAGAACTGGTTCAATCGGTTGGTTGAAATTAATATCGCCAATCTGGCGGGAGTTCCCTCTATTGTTTATGGTCTGCTGGGTCTTGAACTCTTCGTTCGTGCATTGAAATTCGAGAGAAGCATTTTAGCGGGATCCATGACCATGGCCTTATTGGTTCTACCCATTATCATTCTAGCCTCACGTGAAGCCCTAAAAGCGGTTCCCAATTCCATCCGGGAGGCATCATTCGCCCTGGGGGCAACCCGATGGCAAACGATTCGAAACCAAGTCCTTCCCTTAGCGTTCCCGGGAATCCTAACGGGTACCATACTTGCCCTTTCCCGCGCCATTGGGGAAACAGCACCTTTAATCATGATCGGCGCCCTTACCTATATCGCTTTTTTACCCGATAGTATATTTGCCCCATTTACGGTACTTCCCATTCAGATTTTCAATTGGGTTTCCAGGCCTCAGCACGCCTTTTCCATCAATGCGGCGGCTGCCATTCTGGTGCTCTTGTTTATCCTTTTAACCATGAATGCCATTGCGATATGGCTCCGAAACCGTTTTCAAAAAAAGCTTCACTGGTAATTATGATAGAACCTGAATCATTCGCCTTTGAAATCATAAAACTGAATGCATGGTATGGTTCCTTCCATGTATTAAAAGATAACTCCTTTCAAATCAGGAGCAAGGAAATCACCGCACTCATTGGTCCTTCCGGGTGCGGTAAGAGCACTTTTATCCGGTGTTTGAACCGGATGAATGATTTTGTTCCGGGGTTTCGCTTAACCGGAGACGTTCTCTATGGCAAAGAAAACTTATATGCACCCCGAAAAAACCCCATGGAGATTCGGCTAAAAATTGGAATGGTATTTCAAAAACCAAACCCTTTTCCAAAATCCATTTACGAAAATATCGCTTATGGACCTCGGATTTGCGGAATTCGGAAAAGAGTTGATTTAGATGAAATTGTCGAAATGGCTCTTCAGCAAGCAGCGCTTTGGGAAGAGGTAAAGGACAAACTCCATCAAAGCGCACTTGCCTTATCGGGAGGACAGCAACAAAGACTTTGCATAGCCCGTGCCATGGCGGTGGAACCGGAGGTCATCCTACTGGATGAACCCTGTTCCGCTTTGGATCCCATTGCCACTGCCCGAATTGAGGCATTGATGATGGAGATTAAAAAGGATTATACTGTGGTAATCGTGACTCATAACATGCAACAAGCCGCCCGAGTTTCTGATATAACAGGGTTTTTCCTTTTAGGCCACCTGATCGAATATGGAGAAACCCGTAGAATTTTTACAAACCCGAGTGATCGTAGAACAGAAGATTACATTACAGGAAGATTCGGCTAAGGTGGGATGGACCCATGCATAGACGTTTTGATGAAGAACTAAAAGATTTAAAAGAAAAAATCCTCAGGATGGGGGCAAAGGTTGAAGAACAGATTGCCAATGCCATCAAATCCCTTGTTGAAAGAGATTCAGAACTTGCCAAAGAGGTGATTGCAAACGATCACAAGGTTAATGCCATGGATGTAGAAATCGATGAGGATAGCCTCAGCCTCATCGCACTTCATCAACCCACTGCGGGAGATCTTCGGCTCATCACCACCGCCATGAAAATTTCAACCGAATTGGAACGGATGAGTGATCTGGCTGAAAACATCGCGGAACGGGCCATTGAACTCAATGAAGAACCTCAATTAAAACCTTATATTGATATTCCTCGAATGGCAGAACACGCCCAAGGAATGGTCAAAGAGGCGTTGGATGCATTTGTAAACCGGGATGCAACTTTGGCACGAAAAGTTTGCGGGGATGATGATTTTGTTGACAATCTCACCCATCAGATTTTTAGGGAACTGCTAACCTATATGATTGAAGACCCTCACTCCATTGCCCGAGCGGTCAGAATTACGTTTGTTTCAAAATACCTTGAAAGGATGGCCGATCACGCCACGAATGTGGCAGAGTTAGTGGTTTACCTCGTAGAGGGGAAGATTATCCGTCACACGAGTTCTTAAAAAATCCCACAAAAAAAAAGAGGGAATGAACTTTTCCCCCTTTTTTTACTCCATTTTCAACAACTTCCGCTTTATTTTATGGAAGGGCTATTAAAATATCATTCACCTCAAACTTAATACGTTTTACCCCGGAAGATGCCGGCCCTCCCGTGGCCTCCCCTTATCTTGATCAGCCCCTTTATCTTTTCTTCCTCACTTACAAAAAATCCTCTTCACTGAAACTTTAGGGTCTAGCCATCAAAAACCGGGTAACCTTTACTCAACAATTTCTAAAAAAGCGCGCTTTTTGAGTTTCGTGGCCGCTGCATTCAATATGGTTCGGATGGCTTGAGCTGTCCTCCCCTGTTTTCCAATCACCTTCCCAAGATCTCCCTTCGCCACCTTTAATTCAAGAACGGTGGTCTGATCCCCTTCGACAACCTTCACTCCGACCTGGTCCGGAAAATCAACCAAGGCCTTGGCAATTAAATCCGTTAGTTCTTGTAGCTCTCGCATGGCCTTTACCCCGCAATTCTCAACACAACATTAACCCAAAATTAAACTACCATTTCTCAGCGATGAAGAATCGCCCTCCTTCTGAGGTTTCACTTTGGATCATCAATAATAGGTACCTGTTTTCCTTTTCTCAAAAATCCTAAAAAATCCCCCTTCTCTCTCGCCTTTTTAATAAGAACAGGGAGTCGAAATTTGTGAAAAGACAATTTCTAGCGTACCCCTTTGCCTCTTTAAAGTCAAATTGAAGGGGAGGCTACACCGATCTCAAACGGTTGACAAAAAGGTGTGCTTGGCGGGTAGGTTCCGGAAGTCTGTAACCCCGGCAACTGGTCAACGTAAAATGAATGGAAGCTTCCAGATCGATTTTATGACCCCCCGAAACAAATAAGGGGCGAACATTGGCCTTGGTTCTAACCACAGCACCCACCACCTCTTTTTGATCGGTTACTAAGGGTTGGGTAGCCCCTGCTTTCAAGCCGGGCTCCCGGTAACGCCCAAACAGCCAGGACTTGGCGCAACCAATGGTGGGTTTATTAAAAATCAATCCCAGATGTGTGGCTAAACCCATCCGCCTTGGATGGGCAATTCCCTGACCATCCACTAAAATAAGATCAGGTTCATGGGTTAATTTTTCAAAGAGTTTTATCAGCACTGGAATTTCCCGAAAAGAAAGCAGCCCGGGAATATAAGGAAAAGAAATCTGAACACGCTTTCCTCGTTTTTCCAAAATGGTCAAATCCGGATAGGACATGACCACCACCCCTGCAAACGCTTCTTGGCTTTCACGAAAAATAGCAATGTCTGCACCCGCAACCCGCTCAACGGGTTGTTGAAGGGGTTCAAGACAGACACGATTTTTAAGTTGATTTTGAATTTGGATGGCTTCAGAGGGGGAAATATCCCACGGATGTAATCGTTGATATTTCATATGACGGAAAAATAACGGGCGAAAAAGGGCAACGCGGATGGAACCGGGTATTCTTCTTCACTGTTCTCCATGTGAAAAAAACCTTGTTATAAAAATTAGCTGGAATGGGTTCACGCTACAATAATTGATCCACGCGATTACACAAATCTCTCACCGCATGGGCGGACTTCTCCAAAGCCTGTTTCTCCTCCGGTGAAAGGGAAACCTCAATAATTTCTTCCATTCCCTGGATCCCTAACTTAACGGGAACCCCCACAAAAAGGTTTTGAAACCCATACTCTCCTTCACACCGGGCGGCACAGGGTAGAATCTTTCGATTGTCTTTTAATATACTCTCCACCATCTCTACAATGGCACCCGATGGGGCATAAAAAGCACTTCCCTGTTTTAACAGCTTGACGATTTCCGCACCACCATCCCGGGTTCGTTGGACAAGGGCATCCAACCGTTTTTTTGGAATCAATTCCGAAACCGGAATACCGGCCACCGTGGTCAGCCTCAAGGCTGGAACCATGCTATCCCCATGCCCTCCCAAAACAAGGGCATGAACACTTTTAACTGACACATTTAATTCTTGCGCAATAAAACAACGAAAACGCGCTGAATCCAAGGCTCCCGCCATTCCGAGAACCCGCTGACGGGGAAACCCGCTGATCCGAAAAGCCACATGGGTCATGGCATCCAAGGGATTTGAAACCACCAACAAAATGGCATTGGGGGATTTTTTGATCACCTGCTCAGTCACACTTTTCACAATTCCCGTGTTGGTCTTTAAAAGATCGGCGCGGCTCATTCCGGGTTTTCTGGGAACCCCAGAGGTAATAATGACCAGGTCAGACCCTTCGGTGAGCGAATAATCATCCGTCCCAACGATTTTTGTATCATACCCATACAGGGGACCGGTTTCCATCAGATCCAATGCTTTCCCTTGGGCCATTTCTTTGGCAATATCGAGAAGGATAAGTTCTGTCACATGCTTTTCAGCCAACCGTTGGGCAGTGGTCCCCCCTACATTTCCTGCACCCACGATGGTAATCTTACTGGCCATTTAAAAAACCTCTCCGACAAATTTTTAAAACCCTTGATTTGGAAAAATAAACACTAGAACATTTTTGGGGTATCTCGAGATCTTATAATGAACCACGTGGAAATGTAAACCCCTTAACCACGTTTTCCTTACGGGTTTACTCAATCCGATGGAGTTTCATCATATTGGTCACCCCCCTTCGTGTCGGGGAGGTTCCGGAAAGAACCACCACCGTATCACCTTTTTTTGCCAGTCGGTTTTCGAGAAGGGACTCTTCCAACGCACCAAAGAGATGATCGGTACTCTCCGAATACCCCATGATTTTAGGATTAACCCCCCAATGCAAACACATTCGTTTTTGAATATCTGGTTCAGGGGTAAACGCGATGATGGGAATCGAAGGACGATACTTGGACATTAAAAGAGCGGTATACCCCGAATGGGTAAACACCACAATGGCCTTGGCACGTGTTTCCACCGCAACATAGGCTGCCGCTTCACTAATGGCATCCGGAAAAGCACGGGCAATTTCTTTTTTCCGCCGAATAAAGGCTTTCTCGTGAAGACGGGCCCCATCCGCTTCTCCCACAATGCGGACCATCATTTGGAGGGATTCAATGGGATAGGCCCCGGAAGCGGTTTCTGCTGAAAGCATAACCGCATCCGTTCCATCAAAAATGGCGTTGGCAATATCGGAGGCCTCCGCACGGGTCGGCCGAAGGTTTGATACCATGGATTCTAACATTTGTGTGGCGGTAATGACCGATACTTTTTGGGCGTTGGCTCTATTAATTACCCGTTTTTGAATCATGGGGACCTCCTCGGGGGGCATTTCCACCCCTAAATCCCCTCTGGCCAACATGACCCCATCGGAAACGTCAAGGATTTCTTCCAGATTTCGGATGGCATCGGGATGCTCCAACTTCGCAATCACGGGGGTATGGCAACCGGCGTCTTTTACAATCTTTTTAATCGCCAAAACGTCTTCGGGTCCGCGAACAAAAGATAAAGCCACATAATCCACCCCTTGTTTGAGTCCAAACAAAAGGTCCTCCCGGTCTTTTTGCGTTAAAGAGTGGGCACTGACCCGAACCCCAGGCAGATTAATTCCCTTGTGATCCAAAACAGAACCTCCGTTCATGACACGGCAAAACACATCTTGAGAAGTGGTACGAAGAACTTTGAGTTGAATCAGGCCGTCATCAATTAGGATACGATCCGAAGGTTTTACATCCTTAGGTAAATCGGAATAGGTGGTGGGAATTTCACCAGGAAGGGCCTTGGCTTTGGTGGTGATCACCACCTCCTCTCCCTTTTTTAAAACCCGAGGGCCATTATCCAATACCCCAACCCTGATTTTAGGTCCTTGGAGATCTTGTAAAATGGCCACCGGTTTTTGGGTCTTTTCCGATAGGCGTCGAATGATTCGCATCATTTCGGCGTGGTCGGTTTGAGTCCCATGGGAAAAATTCAACCGAGCCACATCCATTCCGCCATCAATTAATTGACCGATTTTCTTTTCGGAACAACTGGCGGGTCCCAAGGTACAAATAATTTTGGTTTGGCGTTTCATGAATTTAACCCCCGGAAGGTAAGGAAGAATCCTTCAGAAAAATAAACCTGACCTTCACACCCGGCAGGCGCGGCTCCAACGGGCGCCTTGACTTCAAGGCTGGCTTGACAATTAGTTGAAAACAGTTTAATCTTCCCTCCGATTATCGCCCACCATTTAGAGGATTAATGGCTGTTTTAAGAAAAACCCCGTGGCTTTTGATTTTTTTTATCATAGCGGGTGGTTTGTTTGGAGGCGTATTGGGAGAGGTATTAAAATCGATCTCTCCAGAAGGGCCTCTGCGAGACTTTTTCCTAAAAGCCTACACGCTGGGCCTTGATCCCCCCTTTAAATTGGACCTCGGTTTGATTTCCCTGACTCTCGGTTTTACCTTCAAGTTAAATCTTTTGAGCTTTCTCGGGATCCTTTTGGGAATTTTTATCTACAAACAGGCCTAATTCCCAGGAGCGGTCCGTTGGGGTTTCACCCCGATATCCGCTTCCCTTAACTCGCGTATCCGGTCCCTGATCTCTGCCGCCCGTTCAAACTCCATGCGCTTGGACGCTTCCCTCATCTCCCGTTGCAACGTTTTAATGATTTGGGGAATTTCATCAGGTGGAATATACGTTCCTTCCTTTTCCCTGACAGCGGGAATGGGAAAATAATCGGCTTCCACAGTTTCATATAATAACCGGTCATGAATTTGCGTTTGGATGGTTTGGGGTGTAATGCCATGGGTTTGATTATATTTTTTTTGGATCTCCCGCCTTCGGTTGGTTTCCCGAATGGCCAGTTCCATAGATGCGGTCACACGCTCGGCATAGAGAATCACTTCCCCTTCCACATTTCTCGCCGCCCGGCCTGCGGTCTGAACGAGAGACCGGTAGGCCCTCAAAAAACCTTCTTTATCGGCATCCAAAATAGCCACCAGGGAGACTTCAGGAAGATCCAGGCCCTCTCGCAAGAGATTAATTCCGATGAGAACGTCAAAAACTCCCATGCGAAGGTCTCTTAATATTTCCATCCGTTCCAAAGTGACGATTTCCGAATGAAGATACCGCACCTTTATACCCAGTTCCTGATAATATTCCGTCAAATCTTCAGCCATCCGTTTGGTCAACGTGGTGACCAATACCCTCTCTTTTTTCTCAACCCGTTTTTGAATTTCCTCCAGCAGGTCATCCACTTGGCCCACGGCAGGTTTTACGGTCATCTTGGGATCCATCAAACCCGTGGGGCGGATAATTTGTTCCACCACCTCCCCTTGGCATTTTTCCATTTCATAAGACCCGGGGGTGGCAGAGACATAAATGGCTTGCTGGACAAATCCCTCAAACTCTTGGAAGGTCAGGGGACGATTATCAAATGCCGAAGGAAGTCTAAAACCATACTCTATAAGGTTTTTTTTTCGGGACCGGTCTCCTGCATACATCCCCCCGATCTGAGGAACAGTGGCATGACTTTCATCAATGATCAGAAGAAAGTCCTTTGGAAAATAATCCAAAAGCGTCGGCGGAGGCTCACCCGGTTTTCGGCCACTCAAATACCTGGAATAATTCTCAATCCCCTGACAATATCCAATTTCCTTAATCATTTCTAAATCAAAGGTGGTTCTTTGCTCCACTCTCTGGGCCTCTAGGAGTTTATTTTGCCCTTCAAAAAACGCGACCTGTCCCACCAGTTCCTGACGGATCCCTTCCATGGCCCTTTTCAAACGATCGGTTGGGGTCACATAATGACTCCCTGGATAAACCGCAATCTTGGGAATCCGTTCCAGGACCACACCCCGCAGCGGATCCACCCGTGTCAACAGCTCCACCCGATCACCAAACAGTTCAACCCGGAAGCAGTACGCTTCCGAAGCGGCAGGAAAAATTTCGATGACATCCCCCCGGACACGGAAACTGCCACGGGAAAAATCAATCTCATTGCGTTGATACTGGATCTCCACCAATTTTTTAAGAATGTCCTCCCTTTCAATCTCCATTCCTTCCTCTAAATAAAGCAACATCCCATGGTAGGCCTCAGGGGAGCCTAAACCATAAATGCACGAAACAGAGGCCACAATGATGATATCGTTTCGTTCAAAAAGAGAGCTGGTGGCCGCATGACGCATTCGATCAATGGCATCGTTGATGGCGGAATCTTTTTCGATATAGGTATCGGTTTGAGGAAGGTAGGCCTCAGGCTGGTAATAATCGTAATAGCTGACGAAATATTCCACTGCATTGGAAGGGAAAAAAGACCGGAATTCGTTATACAGCTGGGCAGCCAAGGTTTTATTATGGACGAAGACCAGGGTGGGCCTTTGAACCCGCTGAATCACATTGGCCATCGTAAAGGTTTTTCCTGAACCCGTAACCCCCAAAAGAACCTGGTGGGCTTTCCCCTTGAGAACGCCTTGGGTCAATTGATCAATCGCTTTTTCCTGATCCCCTTTCACAAGAAAATCGCTTTTCAATTGAAACTGGTTCATGATTATACCTTGCCTATTTTGGGGTAAACGAAAAGACCTTCAATATAACATAAATTCAACTCTAAGAGCATAATTTTCTACAATTTTTCCCCAAAACCCCCTACCTCAAAAGTGCCTTTTTTTGGCGCTTTCATCTCGATATTTGGGGAAGCACCAAACAGGAGAAAAACATCGGGTTAAATGGGTGAAAACCGCCTTGTGCTTCCCTCCTCCTTTGTTTAGAATACAAGGCACCAATTTTGCTTTATTCTCCGGTACGGTAAAAAGAGTTTACCCGCTAACTTTGGATCCGAATATGTCAAAAATGCACAAAAATCCCGATCCCGCCCAGAGATTGGCCGATCGGGCCAATTGGCAACCCATCCAAGACCGCCTGGCAACCATGACCAGCCTTTCCCTTTTAACCTACAATCAATCCGGGGAATTGCTCTTTCCCCCATCACAAGAAAATGAAATTTGTAAACTCTCCCAACAAAATCCCATCGGTAATCAGCGATGTCAAGAGCACTGCGGAAGACAGGTCACATTGGCGGCTCAAACAGGCGAAGGCGCTTTCTTTAAATGCCATGCCAACCTTCAGGTTTTCTCAGTTCCCCTGGTGATCGAAAATACCAAAATCATTCTCCTGGGAGGAAAAACCTATTACTCGTACCAGGACCTCTCTGAGTTTAGAAACACCTCAGAGGAAATTGGAATTCAATCGGAACAGTTACTCAGTATTTCAAAATCCCTCCCCTTCAAGGAGGAGGAGGCTTTGAAAGCAGCCTCAAGTCTATTGAAAACCATGGGACAAACCCTCCTGAACCATACCCATGCCTCGCTAACTTCCTCTGGCACCTCCACTCTTCTGCTCACCCTCCTCAAAATCCTGGCTGAGGCCAGGGGCACTACCCATCCCAAGGAGTTTGCGCCTTTACTCCTCAATACCCTTGGGGTCCTTTTTAATATTGATACCGCCCTTT
This sequence comes from Nitrospiria bacterium, assembly GCA_036397255.1. Classification (NCBI taxonomy): domain Bacteria; kingdom Pseudomonadati; phylum Nitrospirota; class Nitrospiria; species Nitrospiria bacterium. The sequence goes on along the minus strand of DASWJH010000108.1, from coordinate 6,563 downwards.
TTTTTCTCCATCACCCCGTTTCAAAATCCTTCAAAGTGACCTCCGGTTTCGGACGGATGAGAAGCTCTTTAGACGAAAGCAATCTCAATGACACTGATGGGCTCTTAGCCCGATGTATGGAGGAGGGAAAACCTTTTACCTCCCAGAGTCTTTTTGAAATATTGAAATCAGGTTTTCCCGATACGACCTATCGGATCGATTTTTTTCCCATCCTTTTGGAAAAAAAGATCGAAGGAATTATCGTTGTCATGAATACCCCCCTGACCCCGGAGGAGTTTGATATCATTTCTACCTTTTCAAGCCAGGTTTCCCTTTTGTTTGAGAACATCGGCCTGCAGCGGCAATTTTCAAAAACCGGAAATGATCTTTTCTTTTTAAACGAGATGAACAAAGCCATCGGGTCCGAATTAGATGCCGAACGGCTATGCAATATCATCTTGGAAAAATCTTCAGAGGTGATCGGAACAGAACAAGGGTCCTTGATGCTTTTAGACGAAACCAAAAAAGAGCTCAGAATTAAAGCCATCAAAGGACTCAATCCAAAAATCGTAGAACCGATCCGAATTGAGCCGGGACAGGGGATCTCCGGGTATGTGGCTGCAACAGGGGAACCCTTACTGGTTGAAAATTTGGAGTTGGACCAGAGGGTGATCCAGGATCGCCGAACCCGCTACAAAACCAACTCTTTTATCAGTATTCCCCTCAAACTCAATCACCGTATCATCGGGGTGCTTAATTTGACGGATAAAGTAAGTGGTGAAATTTTTTCGGATGAAGATTTGCACCTTTTAACTTCCATTGCCAACCAGGCCTCCATCGCGATTGAGCGCTCAACCTTTTTCCAAAGGACAGAAGAACTCAAGCAGATCTCGATCACCGATTCCCTCACCAACCTTTTGAACCGTCGGTATTTCCATGAACGCATGGCAGAAGAAATAGAGCGGTCCAGGCGGCACGGAGTCCCTCTTTCATTAATGATGATAGACCTTGACGATTTTAAACGGTTCAATGACTCCTACGGGCACCTCACGGGGGACGAAGCCTTAAAAGCCGCGGCAAAATGCTTTCGAAACTGCATACGGACCATTGATGTGGCCGCTCGATATGGCGGAGAAGAATTTACCGTGATTCTTCCCCAAACCACTAAAGAAGAGGCTGCAATCATTGCGGAAAGAATATGCGGAGAAATGAAAAAAATCCAACTCCCTTTTGACCGACGCCTCGAGGGGGGCCGGATTACCGTTAGTTTGGGACTGGCCACTTTCCCCGAAGATGCCCAAACCCAGGAAGAACTCATCAACAATGCCGATCTGGCACTCTACCGGGCTAAAACCCTGGGAAAGGACCAGGTGGTTTTATTCCAAAAAAACTGGAAATAAGAAAATAATTTCCACCGTCACTCCACTTTTTTGCCCATTATCCCATCTCCGGGAAGATTATATGGATCCCCCCACGATTTCAAACCCCATAAGCCCGTTCCTGAAAGGACATTGGAAAAATTCTAATTCTTGATTTTTGAGGAACGTCAGGAATACAAGGTTTGGATTAGAGGGATTTTAAAGAGAAGGCTCTGTTTGAAAATTTAGGGTGTACCTTGTGGTTTTGCTAACTTTTCTGAAGATTGAACCTCAATTTTGACGGAAGCCTTTGGTCCCAGTTCTTTGTGCTCAACGCCTTTTTCATCCTTCTCACGGCTTGCGGCCCGGACCTCAATGGTATGCTTTCCTTCCTTAACGTCCCAAAGTGTGGTGGAATCCCGTCGGCTGGTTTTAAAATATTTCCCATCCAAATAAAAATGAAGGTGGTCTCCTTTGTCCCCTCGTTCAAATTTCACCTCGATTTTTACATCTTGGGAGTTTTGGATTTCCCCTTCCCTCGGGGAAAGAATAATCACCGAGGTCTCCCCGGCCCAGGAAGGGACAATCCAAAGAAAGACGAAGAGCCAACCCATCCTCATTCCTTTTTTTACACGTGCCACAGGATTCCTCCTTTTTTTGGATTTTTATAAAATATCAGCAAGTTTTATCCCAACCGGGCAGAAGGAAAACATAATTTAAACCCAATAATTTCTCTTCCTTACCCAAATTCAATTTAAAATTCTTCCGGCTTTAGAAGAACCTAAAACCCCCCATATAACGAGACGTTTACCTCTTTCCGGAGAATGTTTTCCAGGAAACCCAAAGGGGAGTTTAGTCCCCTTTGGGTTCAGAAGGTTTTTACCGAAAGGTTTTTAATTAAAAAACAATATCTACTCCGGCAAAGACCGTGGTTTCATTTTGGTCCAGACCGCTGGGAGAGGTTTCCTGTGTTTTTTTGTAACTGCCCTCCACATGCGAAACCAGGGAAACCCGATTAGTAAAAATGGTATTGTGCCGTACAGATATGGTAAAGCCATCCAGATCATTTGTATCGCTGGAAATGGAGCTGTCTCCCTGTTTGAGGTTGCGGATGGTATCATACCTTGCGGAGATTAACAGGTTTAAAGCAGTCATAAAATGATTCAGTTCTGCAAACCCCCCATGAAACCGGGCGTTCTGGGGTGAGCCTGAATAGAGCTCCTGATCATCGTAACCGTAAAGATACAATACTACCAGATTGATAGGATCCTGAAGACCGCAGGGGCAATTTAGGTCCAAATCTGCCCCGGCCCTGAAATAGGGTTCGTCATTGGTTCCGGTTCCATGGATATCGTCTCCCCCCAAGGTATCCTCTTCCGTGGGAGCTGTTCCAACCAAGCCAAAGACTCCCAGAGTTTGGTCCATGAGGGTCTGAGAAACCCGGGTATACAGATCGGGGATTCTGTTGTTATCAGCCTTGGCTTTGGTTCCATTGATTACCGCAATCGCATAACGGAAACCGTCCGTGTAACGACCCAACAGTTCCAAACCTAAGTTGTGCTCACCAAGAACACCCCCTCCTTTTCCGCTGGGATCATATTCCAAAATATAATAGGGCGCTGTAGTGGCTCTCTGGTGGTTCAAAGGACGGACAGCCAGATCCAATTCGGTGACCCCGAGTTTCAGGTTGGTCATCCCTCTTTCATGGCGATGGGTATACCTGACCCATCCCAGGTGCAGTTCACCCTCTTGATCTACTCCTTCAAAAGATAAATGCTCCAAAGAAGGGCTATAATTCATAAAAAAGGAGACTCCCGGAATCAGGTTTCCACCGGCAATAATCCCAAGGTTCCGGATTCCAAACGAATTAACATCCACAGATTTTTCTCCTGCATCGGTATCTTGATTGCTCTTGGCGTTGAGCTGATACCCTACATCTTGAAGACGAATGGAGAATGGAAAATAAGCGGGATGAATGTCCTCCGGATCATCTTTACCCGCCCGGTCCTGGAGTTCTTGTTCCAATCCTTTCTCCAGGCCCTTGATTTGAAACCCATTGTCCCTAAATTTTCTTCCAAATTCCGCCAATTGAGGCGGTGTGGTGTGGCAATGACTGCAATCCATATCGTATTTCCGGGTAAAAGCAGGAATGGCTGATGCTTCCTCAACGTTCCAACCCAAAAGGGTTAAACCGAACACTCCCAAACAAACACTAAACAACAACTGCAAGCCAACGACATTAACTTTCATCGAAGGATTCCTCCTTAATTATATGGTGATGGAATTTTCCCCTTCCCAGATAAAAATTTCCCTGGAACGGGGATTTCAATCCACGAGTTTCTCCCAAGAGACCCGGGGAAATAACCATTGTTTTTTCTCCTTTTGGATTCTTACCCACGCAACTCTCCTAGGAATTCCCATCCCTCCCGATGCTTGTGACAGTCGGCACATTGCTTTCCCTGGGTATCAAACCGGCGATGAATCGGAATTATTTTTTCTTTCGAATGACATTGTGTGCAGAAGGTAATGGGAACCTTTGCTTTAAAGGGCGGTTTCAATTTTTCAGAGGGAAGAGTAAAATGGGATATTGTGAACTTTACACCACGCCACTGGGATTCAATCTCCCCCAAAAGGCCGGGTCCGGAATGACACTGAATACACTCAGGATGTTTTTCGGAAGCCCCGGATTCTTGCCATTCTTTTAAAACATGTTCCATTTCGTGACAGGAGACGCAAAAGCCGTTATGTTTTTCCAACTTTCGCCCCGCCTTGATCGTAGCCAGAGGGAAGATAAGCAAAAACAACAGGCTTAAAAAAATAACTCCTTTCTTGTTATGGATAATTCGGTTTTTATCAACCCTCGCTGGAGGATTTTTTTTGAGAAAAGGCATCATTCTCTTCCATATTTCAAAAAGGGGGGTCAACCCTTAAAATAAAACGGATAAAACCCTATTCTTAAAAAATCCTTCTCCTAAGATTTTTTTGGAGATTAAGATTTATTTTCTGAGGATTTTAGATTCCTCTTTTTTTTTATACTGGTTTTGGTTTTTAAAATTTAAGAAAAGAAAATGGGAGGGGGTCTAACTCTCAAGTCAACATGATAGGCATTTTTAATTAAACCCGGAACCTCAATAGGCGAGATTTCAAAAGAGGGGGTAAAAGGATTTAAAACAACTGGATCATCATAAAATGCCGCCATATACCCAGAACAAAACCAGGCACAAACCGGTTTTTGATGTTGCCCTGCATGGTCCGCCTTTTGTTTGTGGACCTTCATATGCGTCAAGGCAAGGGGAACTATTAACCCGGAAAAGAGAAAATAGACCAATCCAAAAAGGAAAATGTATTTTTTAATTTGATTATTTTTATACATCAATCTTTAAAAAACCCCAATTTACAGCAACTAAAAGCAAGTTTTGAGCCCTTTTTAAATCAAAAAATTTCTTTAATGCTACCCATTTGAAAAATATAGGTAATTTTGATTCCCGTTTTTCAAGTCTAAAAAACCCTTCTTTTTAAAAAGAGGAAAATTCTTTCTTTTTAATGGAACTTATATTATGTTTTTTAAAAATTAGATCCTGATGGCCTCGTAAAAAGTCCGTAACAGGACTCCTTCGTCATTCCCGCGGAAACGGGAATCCAGTCTTTTCAAGCGGTTCCTTGGGTCCTGGATACCCGCTTTCGCGGGTATGACGACTTTTTACGAGTGCATCAGATCCTGGGACACAAAAATATTTTTAAATAAACTCTACGGATCCAAAACCCTGGAAAAGGACCAGGTGGTCCTATTTCAAAAAGACTGGAAATAAAAAAGGTTCACATCATCATTCCATTTCTTTGGGAATAACACGGTCCAAGCGAAACTGAAAAAATCGAACCACGCTCTGGATCAACTCTTTCTTCTGCTTTCTAAACTGCTCCCATTTTTTATCTTCCAGGCTGTACAGCATCTGGTCCAAGAGGCGGTCTAACCGCTTCTCCTCAATAGGGTCAATCTCACCCATGGTGGGCTCCAACAGATAAGAAAAATAGTTTCTTCCCAACCAAAAAATAGTGATTTGGGTTTGTAGAGCAACCGTTCCCTTTTCCATCATGTTATGGAGGCGATCGAATTTTTCCAGCATTAAAAGAAAACTTAGCCATTCAATCCCTTTCTTCAACCCTGAAGAGTTTTTTTCAACAATGGCACGGGAAATCATCTCGTGGGTCGTAGAATGGTAGGTCTCATCCACCCTTATACTGCTGGTTCTTAAACCTGCCTCCCATCCCATGCGTCCGTTTTCTTGAAAATCTTCGTACACCCGCTCGGCCATCCGTACGGCCTCCTCGCCTCTACCCTTTTTAATAAATGTAATGATATGGTCTGCGTGCAGCATGAGGGGGGTAACTTCTCCCACCACCTCATGTCCCCATAGATGGGGAGGCAAAAGGAAAATAAAAAGAAGGGGCCAAACACAGAAAAAAACTTTTCTCCTGATTTTCATAATAAACTCTTTAAAAAAGCTTTGAAATCCCAAAATGAAAACCCCAATCATCCGCTTCACTGGTTATTCCAACAGGAACTGCAAATTTAAGCGCTAACTCTTGGATGACAAAAATGACCTCGGGACGAACCATGATGTGATCAAAATGAGTCTTAAAATTACTTTCTCCGTTGAGCTCCGTGACCAATAAAAGACGATCAGGGATCACCCGGAATATAGGAGCCAAGTTATACACAAAAATATGTGCGTTTTGCACATGGGTTTTCCCTTCCCCCTCAACATCCGGGCCACCCCCAATGACGGTTCCCTCCACCTCAATTTCCCGTTCGGTTTCCAGTAAATATCCTGTTTCCAAATGGAACAGGAAAGAATTGGATAGGTTTTTTGTAAACAAAAAGGTCGTCTTGAGTTCAGCTTCATCCCCTTTTAAACCCGCAGCGGGTGCAAATTCCACCAAGAATCCCGCATCGGGGAGGGTTTCAGTCTCATCAAAAAAGCGATGTTTTAACCCAAAGGCAATCTCCTGAATCCCGTCACTTTTTCCCTGAACCCCTTCAATCTTTTCTTCAAGTAAAACAGCTGCTTCCAGATTTAATTGTGTTCTCTCTCCTACCCCGATTTCAAATTCTAAGGGCAGAAGGTGGGTACTGACCTTTGGCCCATTATCGGGGTCTTTTCGTGTATACAGGTATTCCACCTGTCCAAACATTCTTCCCCGAGGGGGTGTGGCCGCAATCTCGGT